>DATFPZ010000180.1:0-24043 GCA_035264545.1 Acidimicrobiia bacterium | reverse complement strand
TGCTCTCCACGCTGCGGTTCACCGGCGAGATCCGGGCAATTCCCGAGGGTGAGCTGGTGTTCCCCAACGAGCCGATCGTGCAGGTGACCGCGCCGCTGGTCGAGGCGCAGATCGTCGAGACGTTCCTGCTCAACTGCATCGGGTATCAGACGATGATCGCGACCAAAGCGTCACGGGTCACGACCGCGTGCGGCGACCGGACGTTCGTCGATTTCTCACCTCGTCGCGACCACGGAACCGACGCCGCGTTGAAGACGGCACGGGCCGCTTACGTGGGCGGCGCCGTGGGAACCTCGCTCGTGCTCGGGGGGCAGGCGTACGGTCTCGAGCTCAGCGGCACGATGGCGCACTCGTACGTCATGCGCTTCGAGAGCGAGGCGGATGCGTTCCTCACGTACGCACGCGACTTCCCAGGCCGTGCGATCTTCCTCATCGACACGTACGACACCGAGCGCGGCGCCCGTACGGTCGTCGACCTGGCGGGAAAGCTCGAGCCCGAGGGGCTGTTGCCGCGCGCGGTCCGGCTCGACTCGGGCGACGTCGACAAGCTCTCGCGGTCCGTGCGCGCCATCCTCGACGACGGCGGCCTGACCGAAGTGCAGGTCTTCGCCTCCGGCGACCTCGATGAGTACCGCATCGAGCAGCTGGTCTCGTCCGGCGCGCCGATCGATGCGTTCGGCGTCGGGACCCAGCTGGGCACGAGCGGCGACGCCCCCCACGTTCCAGTCGTGTACAAGCTCGTCGAGGACGCGAACGGGCCGAAGGTCAAGCTGTCGTCGGACAAAGTGACGCTGCCGGGCCGCAAGCAGGTGTTCCGCCGCGCAGAGGGCGGCGTCTTGCACTCCGATGTTCTCGGTCTGCTCGACGAGTCGGTCCCGAATGCCCGCCCCGTCCTCCAACTCGTCATGAGCGAGGGCACGCGGATCGGGGAACGCGAGCCGCTGGATGCGGTCCGCGACCGCTGCCAGCAGTCCGTCGGTGCGCTCCCGGCCCGGTTGCGCGCCCTCGAGCCCGCTCCGCCGCCCTACGAGGTCCGGACATCGCCCGGCCTCGACGCCCTCGTCCGCGAGGCGCATGAGCACCTCGGCGTCCCGTGACGGCACGCGACGACTTCCGCGCCGGCGTGCGCGCTGCGCTCGAAGCGCGCCTGACGCCCCGCCGCGCCCGCGACACGTTCACCGTGCTCGGCGCCGGCAGCGACGACCTCGAGGCAGGCCGTGCGTACCTGCACGCCCTCGCCGACGGGGGCTGGGCCGTGCCCACCTGGCCGGCGGAGTACGGCGGGTTCGGCGCCACCCCGGCACAGGCGACCGTCGTCGCCCAGGAGCTGGCGCGCTTCGACGCCCCCGACCTGTACCCGTACCTGATCGGGCTGGCGATCGCGGGGCCGACGCTGGTTGCGCACGCGACGCCCGAGCAGTGCTCCCGCTGGCTGCCGGCGATCCGCACCGGCGACGAGATCTGGTGCCAGCTGTTCTCCGAGCCTGATGCCGGCTCCGATCTCGCGTCACTCGCCACACGCGCCGAGCGCGACGGCGACCAGTGGCGCGTCACCGGCGCAAAAGTGTGGAGCAGCCGCGCGCATTACTCGCAACGCGGCCTGCTCCTCGCCCGCACCGACCCGAGCGTGCCGAAGCACGCCGGCATCACGGCGTTCGCGCTCGATATGCACGCGTGGGGCGTCACGGTCAGCCCGCTGCGGCAGATGAACGGCGACACCCACTTCAGCGAGGTGCACTTCGATGATGCTCCGGTCGCCGACACTGACCGCATCGACGCGCCGGGCGAAGGATGGCGCGTCGCCCGTACCGCGCTCGCCCACGAACGGGGCGCCGGCGCGGTCGGCGGCGGCGGATGGGGCGCCGCGCTGTCGGACCGGCTCGTCGAGCTCGCCCGGCGCCAGGGCGCGGGCGCCGACCCGCTGGTCCGTCAGCGGCTGGCGGCCGCGATCATCGAGCTCGAAGTGGCGCGCCTGACCGCCCGCCGCGCCCGCGACGCCGCCAAGGCGGGCCGCTCCCCCGGCCCCGAGGGATCAGGGTCGAAGCTGCGAGGGAGCGCCGGCCTCAAGGCCGCCGCGTCGCTCGCCCTCGACCTCCTCGGCCCGGACGGGGTCGCCGGGATCCATGGCGACGGGGAGTGGCAGACGCTGTTCCTCACCAGCCCGTCCATCTCCATCCGGGGCGGCACGGACGAGATCCAGCGGAACATCGTGGGCGAGCGCGTGCTCGGCCTGCCGCCCGAGCCGCGCGCCGACGTCGATCTGCCGTACTCGCAGCTACCCCGGACACCCCGTCGAGCTGATCGGTGAACGCGCCGTGAGGACGTCGGGCGCGTTCGAGGCGCACGTCCAGGCGCTGGCGCGGCGCATCGCCGAGGGGGGCCGGCGTGAGCACGCGCACGTCTACCGGATGAGCTGGTGGACGGACCGCACGCTCGAGTGGGCGATGCGCCACCCGGCGTTCAAGACGCAGCTCTTCCGCTTCGTCGATGTGTTCCCCGCATGTCGTGACGACGAAGACGTGCTCCGCCATCTCGACGAGTACTTCGACGGCACCGACGGCATCGAGGTGCCCAAGGCGCTCGACCTCGGCATGGACATCGCCGAGCACGTGCCCCTGGGCGCGCACATCTCGGCCGCCGTCGCCCGCCGCAACATCCGCCGCATGGCGCGCCAGTTCATCGCCGGCGCGACGCCGGCATCGGCGCTGCCGAAGCTCGCTCGCCTCTGGCGTCGGGGCGAGGCGTCGACCGTCGACCTGCTGGGCGAGAAGACCGTCGTCACCGCGGACGCCGAGCGGTACGCCGCGCGCGTCGACGAGCTGCTGGACGCGTTCCTCACCGGCGCCACGTCGTGGCCCGAGCGCTCACACCTCGAAACCGACCCGTGGGGCACGCTTTCGCGTGTCAACGTGTCCGTGAAGCCCACGGCGCTGTCACCGCTGTTCGGCCCGTTGACCGCACGCGACGGCCTCAACGAGGCCCTCGCCCGTCTGCGCCCGATCCTGGCTCGAGCGCGCGCCGACGGCGCCACGATCCACCTCGACACCGAGCACGACGACGCCAAGGACCTCACGTTCGAGTTGCTCCGGGCGATGGGCTACGAGTTCCCCGACGGGCCGCAGCTCGGCTGCGTCGTGCAGGCGTACAGGCGAGACTCCCTCGCCGACCTGCGGGATCTCGTGGCGTGGTCGCGAGAGACGCTGCGCCTTCCGCTCCAGGTCCGGTTGGTGAAGGGCGCCTATTGGGACGAGGAGACCGTCGTCGCGGGCGGCGAGGGCTGGCCGGCGCCGGTCTTCGAGCACAAGGCCGAGACCGACGCCAACTTCGAACGGTGCGCGCGCCACCTCGTCGACCACGCCGGCACCGTGCGGCCCGCGATCGCCAGCCACAACGTGCGCAGCCTGGCGTACGCGATCGCGTATGCCGGCGCGCAGGGTCTCCACGACCGTGCGATCGAGCTACAGCTGCTGTTCGGCATGGCCGAGCCGGTCCACTCCGCCCTCGTCGACATGGGCCGGCGGGTGCGCGTGTACGCGCCGGTGGGCGAGCTCGTGCCCGGCATGGCGTACCTGGTACGGCGGCTGCTCGAGAACACGTCGAACGAGAGCTTCGTGCGCCACCGCTTCGCCGAGGGACGGGCCCTCGACGAGCTCGTCGCGCCGTCTCGCGTCGACGAGGACGCGCTGCCCGGCGCGGCCGAAGAGCTCCCGCTCCGGTCACCGACTGATGCCGACGCCCACGCGCCGTTCACGAACGAGCCGCGTGCTGAGCTGCGCCGGCCGGCGCCGCGGGCACGCATGATCGCCGCCGTCGAGCAGGCCCAAGCCGCACTCGGCTTCGCAGCGCCGGCGCTGATCGGCGGGCGCGAGGTGGCGACTCGGGACGAGATCGTGTCGGTCGACCCGGGGCACACCAAGACCGTCGTCTGCCGCGGCGGGCGGGCCGGTGCGGCCGAGGCCGATCGGGCGGTCGATGTCGCCATGACTGCCTGGCCGGACTGGCGAGACACCGCGTGGCGCGATCGAGCAGCCGTGTTGTTCCGGGCTGCCGCGCTCGTGCGCGCGCGACGCGCCGAGCTGGCGGCGCTCGAGGTGTTCGAGGCGGGCAAGCCGATCCCGGAGGCCGACGCCGACGTGTGCGAGGCCATCGACTTCTGCGAGTACTACGGCCGCGAGGCGCTACGGCTGTCGGCGGGCGGCGGCGTCCACCAGGCGCCGGGCGAGGCGAACTCGTACCGTTACGAGCCACGCGGCGTCGGGGTCGTGATCTCACCGTGGAACTTCCCGCTGGCCATCCCGACCGGGATGGTCACGGCCGCGCTCGTCAGCGGCAACGCGGTGGTCTGCAAGCCGGCGGAGCAGACGCCGGGAATCGCGCTCCGCCTCGTGCAGATCCTCCACGAGGCCGGCGTGCCGCCCGGCGTCCTCGCGTTCCTGCCCGGCGTCGGTGAAGAGGTCGGCGCGCACCTGGTCACGCACCCCGACGTCTCGTTCGTGGCGTTCACCGGGTCGAAGGCCGTCGGCCTCGAGATCGTGCGTGAGGCCGCCGTCCACCGCGAAGGGCAGCGGCATGTGAAACGGGTCATCGCCGAGATGGGCGGCAAGAACGCCGTGATCGTCGACAGCGACGCCGACCTCGACGTCGCCGTCCCCGCCATCGCCACCAGCGGGTTCGGCTACGCGGGCCAGAAGTGCTCGGCTGCATCGCGGGTCATCACCCTCGCACCCGTCTTCGACGAGCTCGTCGACCGGCTGGCAGGGGCAGCGGCGATTGTGCCCATCGGGCACGCGTCCGAGCTCCGGACCGTTGTAGGCCCGCTCATCGACGAGGACGCCTACTGGCGAGTGCAGGAGTACCAGGACATCGCCCGTGACGAAGGCAAAGTGCTGGTACAGCGCAACGACCTGCCCGAGGGCGGCTGGTACGTGGGCCCTACGGTCGTCGTCACCGAACGACCGGAAGCCCGAGTCGCGACCGAGGAGATCTTCGGGCCCGTGCTCACGTGCCTGCGCGCCGACGACTTCGACCACGCGCTCGCGCTCGCCAACGCGTCCGAGTACGCACTGACGGGCGGGCTGTTCTCGCGCTCGCCGGCGCGGATCCGGCGGGCCGCGCGCGAGTTCCGGGCGGGGAACCTGTACGTGAACCGCGGGATCACCGGCGCGCTCGTCGGGCGTCAGCCGTTCGGCGGGTTCGGGCTGTCGGGGGTCGGGTCGAAGGCGGGCGGACCGGACTACCTGTCCCAGTTCGTGGAGCCTCGGGTCGCCACCGAGAACCTCCTGCGCCAGGGCTTCGCGCCGACCGAGGGATTCGAGTGAACGACGCCGGCCCGGCCGCCACGCTGCACCAGCTGACCCAGCACGGCTCCCCGACGGACCGGTCGCTCCTCGTCGATTTCCAGCCCCTCGACCCGTCCAATCGGCCGGCCCCGTTCAAGCGGTACGTCGGCCTCGAGACGACGCCCCTCCCGCCGGAGCTCGGCGAGTCGGACGTGCGGGCTGCGGACGCCCTCTCGGGCCGGACGCGGCCGGCGGTTGGAGGCCCTCTCGACGCGGCGACGCTGGCGCGGCTGCTGTTCTTCACTGCCGGTGTGACACGGACGAGCTCGTCCCCGACGTTCGAGGAGCGGACGTACTTCCGGACGGCGATGTCGGCCGGGAACCTCCACCCCGTCGAGGTCTACGTGGTGTGCGCGGGCGTCGAGGGCATCCCCGACGGCGTCCACCACTTCGCCCCGATCGAGCTCGGCCTGACGACGCTCCGGGCCGGCGCGGTCACACCGGGCTCCGGCTGCACGCTCGTGCTCACGGGCATCCCATGGCGGACTGCGTGGAAGTACGGCGAGCGCGGATTCCGTCATCTCTACTGGGACGCGGGCACGATGCTGGCGAACCTGCTGGCGACGGCGGATGCCTGTGCACTCGATGCCAGGGTGTGGACCGGTTTCGTGGACGACGACGTGGCGCGCCTCGTCGGTGTCGACGGCGTCACCGAGTTCCCCCTCGCCCTGATCTCGATCGGCGCACGCGATGCAATCGACATGCCGACCGACGTCCCAGCGCTCGACGTCGAGGTCGAGCGCATCTCGCCCCACCCGATCGCGTTTCCGCTGGTCACCGAGGCGCAGCAGGCCGGCGCGCTGGCGGACGCAAACGCCGTCACGGAGTGGCGGGCGCGCGCCATCGACGGCAGCCCGACGGGTGCGCACGTCGACCCGCCGAGCGACAGCACCGACGAATCGATCGAGGACGTCATCCTGCGGCGCGGGTCGACCCGCATCATGAGGCCCGAGAGGGCACCGCGCGCGCTCCTGACGTGGGCCATGGCCGCCGCCACCCGGCCGGTGCCCACGGATTTCGTCGCGCCCGGCACGACCGTGCTCGAGCACAACATCTCTGTGCACGGCATCGAGGGCGTCGACTCCGGGGCGTACCGCTGGCGCGACGGCGACCTCGAGCTGGTGCGACCGGGCCAGTTCCGCGAGATCACGCAACAGCTGTGCTTGAACCAGCCGCTCGGCGGCGACTCGGCGTACACCGCGTTCCATTCCGCCGACCTCGACACGGTGCTCGGCACCCTCGGCGCACGCGGCTATCGCGTCGCGCAGCTCGAAGCGGGCATCGCGTCCGGTCGCCTGTCGCTGGCCGCGTTCACACTCGGGTGCGGCGCGACGGGGCTCACGTTCTTCGACGAGCCTGTCCGCCGGTTCTTCGCCACGACCGCGTCGTGCATGCTCGTGACGTCCGTCGGCATTCCCGAGTACCGCAACGCGCCTGGCGGCCGCCCCGGTGCCCTCACCGAGCTGACGCACTACGCCGACCTCATGCAACGCCTCTCGCTGCAGCTGCACCGTGGCCGCCGCTGACAGCGGAGTCGGTTGCTACCCTCGCGGCGCGGACCGTGCTAAGCGGGGAGCCCGTGGTGCCCTGTACCCCCAATCCACGTACGGGGGGCTGAATCCCCGCCCGAGGCCCGAGCCGCCGCACGGCAGCGGCCCGCGCGTGACGTTGAGGGTCGGGTCCTGCGCAACGGGATCTCGCGAACCGAGTCAGGTCCGGAAGGAAGCAGCTCTCAGCGAGCCCTCCCGTGTGCCGCAGGTACACCTGACCCGAGCCACCGTGAGCAAGTGCGCCGAGCGGCGACGGGGTCGACGGCGGGTGCACGGTCCGCTTTGTCGTCGGAGGGATGCGAGAGCGGCCGAATCGGCACGCTTGGAAAGCGTGTGTGGGGCAACTCACCGTGGGTTCGAATCCCACTCCCTCCGCGAACGCGGCTCCTACGCTGCCGGTCGTGGACAGCGGGCAGCTCGGCGACCTCATGGGCGTGGCGCTCGACGAAGCGCGCGCTGCCGCGGAACACGATGACGTCCCGATCGGCGCGGTCGTCGCACGCATCGACACCGGCGAAGTCGTCGTCCGCCGGCACAACCAGCGCGAGCAGGACGCCGACCCGACCGCGCACGCCGAGATCCTCGCCCTCCGGGACGCGGCGAGCGCCGCCGGCTCGTGGCGGCTCGACGGCTACGTGCTCGTCGTCACGGTCGAGCCGTGCCCGATGTGCGCAGGTGCAGTCGTCGCGGCGCGGCTCGGGCTCGTCGTGTTCGGCGCCGCCGACCCGAAGGCGGGCTCGCTCGGCAGCCTCTACAACCTGGCCGCCGATCCGCGACTGAACCACGAGGCGACGGTCGTCGACGGCGTGCGCGCCGCCGAGTGCGCCGCGCTTGTCACAGCATTCTTCACCACCCGCCGCTGACGGCGACGGTGCAAGCCGTCACACGGGGTCGACGATCTCGTCTCCCACCAGCCGGGTCACGGGCGCCTCGAGCACTTGGCCGTGGCGTCGCAGCTCGTCGACAGCCGGGACGGGCTCCGGATCCGCGAAGACCCGCTCGTCCGCGTAGTCGGCCGGCCTGCCTGTGGCGTCGATCGCCCACCATGACGCTTCGAGCGCGATGCCATTGGGGTCCGTGAAGTACACGGAGCGCACGAACCCGTGGTCGACGACCTCCGTGCACTCGCACCCGGCGTCGAGCAGCCGCTGGCGCAGGTCGAGCAGGGCGCGCTCGTCCGGCAGGTTGAAGGACAGATGGTCGAACTGGATCGTCTGGGACGGCGGAGCGCCCGCCGGCTTGGCGAACGTCCCGATCCCGTCGATCTCGAAGAACGCCACCGTGTTCTCCGGGCCGATCTCGAAGAAGTAGTGGCGCATGGGCCCTGCCCTCGTCGTCGCGACGACCCGCATGCCGAGCACGCCCGCATAGAACCGGACGGTCGCGTCCATATCGGGCGTCACGAGGGCGAGATGGTTGACGCCCCGCCAGCGCGGGGTCTCGGATGCCGGCACCATGGCGTCTCCTTTCGGGCTGGCCGCAAGGGCCTCTCGTTACAATTCCTCGCCGGAGGGATGCGAGAGCGGCCGAATCGGATGGTCTCGAAAACCATTGTGCCTCCGGGCACCGTGGGTTCAAATCCCACTCCCTCCGCCACCGACCGAGGCCTCGGGAATCTCCTTTCGACCTGAGCCGAAAAACCAACTAAAGATGTGCGCCGACGGCGTCCAGAGGAGGGATGACTCATGGCTCTCGCGATCCTCCTGGGAGGGATTGTCGGGCTTCTCGTCGCGGGCGGCGTCTTGGCCGTCGGGACGATCAGACAGGCGCGCCGTGATGAGGACGACATCAACCACGCGTTTGCCGAGGCACGCGGGGAGAAGCACGATCGGGTGATCGGACCGGCGCCCTGGTCGTCGTTCGACATGGAGGCCCTCGGCGAGGAGGGCGTGTCCGTCGACCCGTCGGATCCGTACGCAACCCTGACCGGGGTGAGCGCCGTGAGCTGGAGCCATTCGACGGAAGCGAACGGCGCGGACGACACCCCGTATCTCGACGACGAGCCCGCCACGCAGCTCACGACTGAGCCGGACGAGACATTCGTCGCCGCGCCGGACGACACATTCGGCGCCGCGCCGGACGACACGTTCGTCGCCGCGCCGGACGACACGTTCGTCGCCGCGCCGGACGACACGTTCGTCGCCGAGCCGGACGACACGTTCGTCGCCGCGCCGGCTGCGATGCTCCCCGAATCGGTCGGCCACGCGGCCGCGCCGGCAACCATCGAAGACGAGCGGCCCGTTGTGTGGCGCGCGCCCGCTCAGTCGCAGGTCATCATCCTCGTCGTCGCCCTGCGCGCGCTCGCCGACGGCGTCGCGGCAACGATCACGCCCGAGGGCGCGGCGCAGTTGGACGGGCTCGACGACGCGCTCGCCCACGCGCGCGGTGCATACGAACGCGGGAACACCAACGGACGGCGTTCGTCCATCGACGTCGGTGGGCACGATCGGCCTGCGTCGGATGTATCGAGCTCTTCAATCGGCCGGGACGACCGCTCGCCGGTTCACGGTTCGGTGCCGCGGAGGAGCGCGCCTCCGAGGCGCCACAACGGACCGAAGCGCATCACGTGGCGGGCGGGAGCGCGCTGACCGCGCGTCAGTAGCGCGGCTTCGGTCACGCTCGGCTCAGCCGACGCCTTCGCGCAGACCCAGGCGGGCGAAGATCTCCTGCGTCGCGGTCGAGCGGTTCAGGGTGTAGAAGTGCAGGCCGGGCGCGCCGCCGTCCAGCAGGGCCTGGCACAGCCTCGTGGCCTCGGCGATGCCGACCTCGCGCACCGCCTCCTTGTCGTCGCCGACTGCGTACAGCTTGTCGGCAAGCCACTTCGGGAACTCGGAGCCCTGGAGCTCGGCCATGCGCGTGATCGAACGCAGGTTGGTCGCCGGCATGACCCCCGGGAGCACCGGCTTGTCGACGCCGTTGGCGCGCAGCCCCGCAACCAGATCGAAGTAGTGCTCGGCCTCGAAGAAGAACTGTGTGATCGCGAAGTCAGCCTTCTCGAGCTTGCGAGCCGTCCAGTACCGGTCCGTCTCGCGCGTGGGCGACTTGGGATGCGGCTCCGGATGGGCGGCGACACCGACCGAGAAGTCGCCGATCTCGCGCACCAGCTCGACGAGCTCGACCGCGTAGTGCAGCTCTCCCGGCGGCAGGTCGAGGTCGGCGGGTGGGTCACCGCCGAGGCAGAGGACGTTCTCGATCCCGGCGTCGCGGTAGCGGGTGACGATCTCGACGAGCTCAGCTCTCGTGTGCGCGGCACACGTGAGGTGCGCCATGGCCGTCATCGTCGTCGTGCGGAGAATGTCGACGACGATCTCGTGCGTGCGCTCACGCGTGGTGCCGCCGGCGCCGTACGTGACCGAGACGTACGAGGGAGCGAGGGTCTCGAGCTCGACGAGCGTGGTGCGGAGCGTCTCCTCCATCTCGGGTGTGCGAGGTGGGAAGAACTCGAACGAGAAGCTCAAGCCCCGCTGCAGAATGTCGCTGATCTTGGCCATTGGCGCCAGAGCGTAGGGGGCTGGTGTAGTGCAGGCGAACGAGATGGACCCGTCGTGAACTTCCGCATCGAGCAACGCATCCCGGCGCCGCTGGCCGCGGTCGAGGCCGCGCTGTTGGACCGCGATTTCGTGGCCGCCACCGCCGACCTCCCGAAGCTGGGCGCGCCCGACCTGCTCGAGAACACGCGGGACGGCGACCGCGCCCATCAGCGCATCCGGTACCACTTCACGGCCCCTCTCTCGGGTGCCGTGACCCGCGTGGTCGATCCAGCCAAACTCACGTGGGTCGACGACGCCACGTACGACCTGACCTCGCACACGAGCCGCCACCGCATCCTGCCCGACAACTATGGCGACCGACTGCGGGCGGCCTACGACGTGACGCTGGAGGCGCTGGGTGAAAGCACGCGACGCCTCGTCACCGGTGAGCTCACGGTGCACGTCCCGCTGGTCGGCGGCCGGGTCGAGCGGGCGATCGTCGACGGCCTGGAGGAGCACGCCAACGCGGAGGCCGAGCTGCTCGGCCGGTGGATCGCAGAGCGCCGCTAGCGCCGGAAGCCGCGGAAGGTGCGGAGGCGCAGCGAGTTCGTCACGACGAAGACGCTCGAGAAACCCATCGCCGCCGCCGCGACGACGGGGTTGAGGAGGCCCGCAGCCGCGAGCGGGATGGCGGCGACGTTGTACGCGAACGCCCAGAACAAATTGCCCTTGATCGTCGTCAGCGTCCGACGGGACAGGGCGATGGCGTCGGCGGCGGCACGCACGTCTCCCGAGACCAGGGTGAGGTCACTGGCTTCGATGGCGACGTCGGTGCCGGTGCCAATGGCGATACCGAGATCGGCCAGCGCAAGCGCCGGGGCGTCGTTGACGCCGTCGCCGACGACGGCGACGCGCTGATCGTGTTCCTGGAGGTCACGCACCACGTCGACCTTCTGACCTGGGAGCACGCCCGCGATCACACGATCGATCCCGACCTCACGCGCGACGGTCTCGGCCGCGGCTCGCTGGTCGCCGGTGACCATCACCGTCTCGAGCCCCAGCTCGTGCAGCTCGGCCAGGGCCGTTCGCGACGTGTCCTTCACCGTGTCCGCCACCACGAACGCGCCTCGGACGGCGCCACCCCACGCCGCGAACACGACCGTGCGACCCTCGGCTTCCGCGCCGGCGGCGGCGCGCTCCAGGCCGTCGGGAACGCGCCCCACGAGCTCGCGCCTGCCGACCGTGACCTCGACGCGGTCGACCGAGCCGCGCACACCGGATCCGGCGAGGTTGTCGAACGACTCCGGGGCGACCAGCTCGACACCCCGCTCGCCGGCACCGCGGGCGACCGCCTGCGCGATCGGATGCTCCGAGGCGTGCTCGATGGCGCCGGCCCGGCGCAGCAACTCCCGTTCGTCGACGCCGGGGGCGGCGAGCACGTCGACGAGGCGCATCTTTCCCTCGGTGATCGTGCCGGTCTTGTCGAGCACCGCAGTGTCGACGGTCCGGGTGGCTTCGAGCACCTCACCACCCTTGATCACGATGCCGAGCTGCGCGCCCCGGCCCGTGCCCACCATGATCGCCGTCGGCGTCGCCAACCCGAGCGCGCACGGGCACGCGATGATGACCACCGCTACCGCGGCCGTGAAAGCCGCGTTCGCGCTCTGGCCCGCGAGGAGCCACGCCGCGAGCGTGCCCAGGGCGATGACGATCACGACCGGCACGAAGACCGTCGAGACGCGGTCGGCGAGCCGCTGCACCGGAGCCCGCGAGCCCTGCGCCTCCTCGACCAGCCGCGCGATCTGCGCCAGCGCGGTTTCGCCGCCGACCTTGGTCGCCTCGATCAGGAGGCGGCCCGCCGTGTTGACGGTCGCGCCGAACACTGTGTCGCCTGTGCCGACCTCGACCGGTACCGGCTCACCGGTCAGCATCGACACGTCGACGGCCGAGGTGCCGTCGACGACCCGGCCGTCGGTGGCGATCTTCTCGCCCGGCCGCACGACGAACCGGTCGCCGACCTGAAGGCTCTCGATCGGCACCTCGTCCCCGTTCTCCAGGCGGGCCGTCTTCGCGCCGAGCTCGAGCAGGGCGCGGAGCGCGTGGCTCGACCGCCGCCTGGCCCTGGCCTCGAAGAACCGCCCGAGCAGCAGCAGGGCCACGATCACCGACGCGGTCTCGAAGTACACGTGCGCGGCGTCGCCGCCGCCGAAGACGCCACCCATCGCCACGCCGCCCTCGGACGCGCCCAGGAACACGAGCGCGATCACCGACCATGCGTACGCGGCCAGCGTCCCGAGCGAGATCAGGGTGTCCATCGTGGTGGCGCCGTGACGCAGGTTCACCAGCGTCGCCTGATGGAACGGCCAGCCCGCCCACAGGATCACGGGGGTGGACATCACGAGCGCGACCCACTGCCAGCCGTCGAACATGAGAGGCGGGACCATCGAGATCAGGAGCACCGGGATGGTGAGCGCGATTGCGACGTACAGACGGGGGCGGAGGTTGCGCAGCTCCTCGGCCTCGGGATCGCGGTCCCGCGGGTGCTCGGGGTGCGGGACCGAGTAGCCGAGCCCGGCGATCGTGGCCTCGAAGTCGTCGAGCCCGGTCGTGCGCGGGTCGTACACCACGGTTGCGCGATTGGTGCCGAAGTTGACGTGGACCTCGGCGACGCCGCCCAGCCCGCTGAGGCCCTTCTCGACGCGGGAGACGCACGAGGCGCACGTCATGCCGTCCACCGGCAGGTCGACCCGCTCGAGGTCGCGGTGTGGTGTGGTCAGCTGCGCGTCGGCCATGTGCTGATACTATACCCCTGTACCCCATCCAACTATGCCGGAGGGACCCGATGCGGGGCTACTCGATGCACAAGGACGACTACCGGACGCGATTGCGCCGCATCGAGGGCCAGGTCCGGGGGCTCCAGCGCATGGTCGACGAGGACGAGTACTGCGTCGACATCCTCACGCAGATCGTCTCGGTCACGAAGGCGCTCCAGGGTGTCGGCCTGGGCTTGCTCGACGAGCACCTGCGCAGCTGCGTGCGGGACGCAGCCGAGACGAGCCGCGCCGAAGGCGACGCCAAGCTCACGGAAGCCGTCCAGGCGGTCGAGCGGCTGCTGAAGACGTGATCGTCCGACCGGCCGAGCCGGTTCAGGGAAGCACGGGCATGCCGCCCAGCTGGCGGAACCAGCCGAGCGTGTCCTCGACTCCCCACGATTCCGCCAACCGGCGGTCGACCACGCGGTACACGGTCGTGCCCGGCTTGGCGTAGGCCTGACCGGAGGGCTCGATGCCGAGGAACGGCCGGCCCGTGAGCGTGCCGCGCTCCGTGTAGCGCATCACGACCTTGTCGCCCTCGACGACGAGGTCCTCGATCGTGATGTTCACGTCGGGAAACGACTGGCGCAGGAACGTGCACGCCCGCACGTACGCGTCGCGCCCGACGTTCGCCTTTCCCTCGGCGCCGTAATAGGCGGTGTAGTCGTCAGCCAGCGTCGACTGGCACACGGTCCAGTCGTCACGGTTGAACCCGTCTTCGATGTGGTGACGCACGAGCGCGCGCAAGTCGTCGGGCGACACGGGACCCGGTAGCTCAGGTCGCCGGCGCGGTTGCTTGCTGCGCCTGCAGGCACTCCTCCTGACGGGCCGCGATCCGGCGGGTCACGAGAATCGCGAGCACGGCGGCCGCGATCGCTCCGAGGGCGCCGATGATCCGCAGGATGTCGTCGCGCCGAACCTTCTCGGGTTCGTCGGCGCGTACGTCACCGGTGGAGCTGGCGATGGCGCTCGGGATGGTGAAGATCACGGCGGTCACCAGCCACGCCCAGATCTCTCGCATGGTCCCCGATCGCCGCCAGTTGGGGTCCCCACGCGCAATCGCCGGGTCCGAGCCGCGCCACACGTCGTCGAGGATGATGAAGGGGATCACCCACCAGGCGATCGGGATGAACCAGCCGCCGATCGCCCACCCCGGCCCGAGTCTCGGGTTCTGCCGGCCGAGCGCCTCGTTGTTCTGCGCCGCCCGGTACAGCCAGATGATCAAAAGCACGAAGGTGGCGAGACCCACCAGGCCCGACAGTAGGATCATCGCGGCCGGGAGCGCGTTGGCGTCGTTCACCGCCTTCGTGTCGAAGACGAGGCCGCCCACCTCCTTGTCACCGAGGACCCGGAGGTGGTTGAACACGCCGATGATCAGCACGACGGTGAGCACGATGTGGGCGGAGAACAGCCATGTGAGCGCGGTCGTGAGGCCACGCAGGCTTCGCCATCTCGCCGGGGGCGCGTACGCGGCCGACGGCGCGCCACCGGGTTGCGGCTGCGCCGCGCCCTCGGCGTAGTAGCCCGGCGGCGGCGCCGGAGGCGGCGGCGACGGGATCTGCGGATCCGAGCCCGACGAGGGCGGCGGCGGAGGGGACGGTGGTTGGCTCATGGGGGCTGTCTCCTTGACTCGCGCGGGCAGGTTACGCGCGGCGGCGTTTCGCCCGCGTGGCCGTCGAATGAAAGACTTGTTGTTCCCAAACGCAGGAGCGTTGATGCCGCCCGAGAAGCTCCAGTGGAAAGAGCTCTACCAGGAGGTAGTGACGAGTGGGCTGTGCACCGGGTGCGCAGGGTGCGTCATCGTCTGCCCCCACGACGTGCTCGGGTACAACGACGAGAACGGCGTCTACCGCCCGTTCCAGTTCGAGGAAGGTTGGGGTCCGGACAACTGCAGCCACGGCGAGAAGGGATGCACGAGCTGCACGCGGGCGTGCCCCCGCTTCCGGGCCTGGGAGCCCGAGATCGACGAGTTCATGTTCGGGCGCACCCGGGAACCCATCGAGGTCGAAGGCGTCTCGAAGGACATCGTGCTCGCCCGCGCCACCGACCCCGTTCTGGCCGAGGTCGGCCAGGACGGCGGACTCGTCTCGGCGATCCTCCTCTACGCCCTCGAGCACGACATCATCGACGCCGCGCTCGTCTCGTACCTCGAGGGTGACGGGTCCACCTGGAAGGCGAAGCCCGGTGTGGCCCGCACGAAAGAGGACATCATCGCCTCCGCCGGGAGCCGCTACACGTACTCCGCCAACACGCTGGCGTACGACGAGGCGATCGACAGCGGAGCCGAGCGCCTCGCGCTGGTCGGCATGAGCTGCCAGAGCTCGGTCCCGCCGGTGATGAACCAGCGGCGGGCAGGCAAGGTCGGGCGGCGGATGGTGCTGAACATCGGCCTGCTGTGCTCGAAGACCTTCGATGACGCGATCTTCGAGGAGCTCCTGGAGGCGAAGTACGGGCTCAAGCGGGCCGAGATCAAGAAGATGAACATCAAGGGCCGCTTGCAGATCTGGATGCACGACGGGCGCTACGTCGAGGTGCCTCTCAAGGAATGCCACGCGTATACCCGTGAGGGTTGCAAGCTCTGCCCCGACTTTGCCGCCGAGCACGCCGACATCTCGACCGGCGGCATCGGCGCGTTCAACGACTGGACACTGACCCTCGTCCGAACCGACGTCGGCCGCGAGGTCATGGGCGGTCTCGAGCGCGACGGCTGGATCGAGGTGCGCGGCGCCGACGAGGATCTCGGTGCGCTCGAGCTGCTCCACAAACTGGCCAAGAAGCAACGCGCCCGTTGGCCCGAGTTCGCCCCCATCGAGGCGCCCAAGCTCGTCGGCGCTTAGGCCCAGTACAGTTTTTCCCGGCGTGCCGGGAAGTCTGGTCGGCGTTGACTCGTCGCCGCGCCGAAGGGCTTCTCGATGACCGGTCGCCGAACACACGTCCGCTTCCCGTTCGGTCGCTACCTCCACCCCGTCGGTGACGACTTCGTCGCGGTCGAGATCGCGAGCGGGATCGTCCTGTTCGCCGCCGCGGCCGTCGCGCTGATCGTCGCGAACATCTGGACCGGCGCCTACACGGACCTGTGGACGTACGAGCTCACGGTCGGAACGGGAACGTTGGCCATCACGTACGACCTCCGGCACTGGGTCAACGAAGGCCTCATGACGGTCTTCTTCCTCGTGGTCGGGATGGAGATCAAGCGCGAGCTCATCGAGGGAGAGTTGCGCGACCGCAGGACGGCGGCGCTGCCGGTGATAGCAGCCGTCGGTGGCATGGCAGTGCCGGCGCTGATCTTCCTCGCGTGGAACCCGAGCGCGCCCGCCAGCGACGGCTGGGGCATCACGACGGCCACCGACCTCGCGTTCGCCCTCGCGGTCCTTGCGCTCGTAGCACCGCAGGTGCCGGCAGGGCTCAAGCTCTTCCTGCTCACCTTGGCCGTCGTCGACGACACCGGTTCCGTCCTCGTGATCACGCTCTTCTATTCGCGGGACGTCCAGATCTCCTGGGTGTTCGCCGAAATGGGCGTGCTCCTCGTGCTCGTCGCCCTGTCCCGTCTACGCGTGCGCCCCAGAGCTTTCTACGTGCCGGTGACGTTCGCGGTGCTGTGGTTCTGCACCGCCAAGGCCGGTCTCAGCGGCGCGCTCATCGGCGCCTTGCTCGGTCTCATCACGCCGGCACGGTCGCGTGACGAGCGGCACGTGCTGCATCGCGTCGAAGCTCCGTTGCACCTCGCCGCGAGCTTTGTCATCGTGCCGCTGTTCGCGCTGGCGAATGCCGGCATCCAGCTCGGCCCCGGCGAGCTGCGCTCGGCGGGGAGCGGCAGCATCACGTGGGCGATCGTCGTCGCACGCGTCGTCGGCAAGCCCCTCGGGATCACGCTGGCAATCGCGCTCGCGTTGCATTTCGGCCTCGGCCGGCTCCCGGGCTCGGTCACCCGGCGGCAAATCCTCGGCGTCTCCGCGCTGGCGGGCATCGGGTTCACAGTCGCCCTGTTCATCGCCGACGTGTCGTACGGGGGCGAGCGACTCGCCGACGCCAAGTTGGGCATCCTTGCCAGTGCGCTCGGCGCCGGCGTCGTGGGCTGTTGCTTCCTGCTCCGCAGCACGAGACCTACGATGCCGGGCGGAGGTGGCTGATGCAGGGAGATCCGAAGGTGATGGAGGCGTTGGCGGATCTGCTGGCGGCGGAACTGTCGGCGGCGAGCACGTACTTCGTCCACGCCAAGATGCGCGACAACTGGGGGTATCCGGACCTCGCGAAGCGCGCCTACGACGATTCGATCGAGGAGATGCGTCACGCCGAGAAACTGATCGAGCGCATCATCTACTTCGAGAAGACTCCCAACCTGCAGCGGCTCAACCGGATCCGCGTCGGAGAGGGCGTCACGGACCAGTTCGAGAACGAGCTCACGCTCGAGAAGGGAACCGTCGACGGATTGGTCGCTGCCATCGCGCTGTGCCGGGAGGTGGGGGACGACGGGTCGCGCCTGATCTTCGAGCCGATGCTCACCGACGGTGAGGAGTCCATCGATTGGCTCGAGACCCAGCTCGATCTGATCGGCCGGCTCGGCGAGTCGAACTACCTCGCACAGCACATCCGCGCCGAGTGATGCGCGTCGTCGCCTTCGTCGGTGACCTGCTGGACCGATCGAAGATCGCCGCCGCGCTCCCGGACGCGGGCTTTGCCGCGGCGCCCGACGAGAGCGCCGGCGCCGACATCGTGGTCATCGATGTGAAAGCCCACCCCGACACGGTGGCAGCTGTGCGCAAGATCGTCCCCGACGCACGCGTCGTGGCCTACGGGCGCCACGACAACCCGGAGGCGCTCGAAGCCGCCCGGGCCGACGGCGCCGACGTCGCCCTCCCCCGCTCCCGCTTCTTCCAGGACCCGGCTGCCGCGGTGAAGTTTCCCGGGTAACCCATCCCGGGTAGGAACTGTCTGATCCTGTTAGTGAGCCAATCTGCGTCGCTCCTACCGCGGCTCGAGGCGACCGCCGAGACGCACCACGCGATCACCTTCGTCGCGACCGCAGGCGCGCACGGCCGCGAGCGCGTCGAGTGGTCACGCCTCCACGAGGACGCCCGCGGCATGGCCGCCGCCCTCCAGGCCCGCGGCATCGGGCCGGGCAGCCACGTCGCGTTGCTCGGCGCCACGACCCGTCCCTTCGTCACCGCGATCCAGGCGACGTGGCTGGCGGGTGCCACCGTCGTTGTGCTTCCGCTCCCGATGCGGCTGGCGTCGATCGAGGACTTCGTCGCCCAGACCCGCCGGCTCATCGTCCACGCCGACGCGCAAGTCGTCGTGATCGACGCCCAGCTCAGCGAGTTCCTGGACCCACAGCCGGGTGACCCGCCGATCGTGCCGCTCGACGAGCTCCGCGGCGCGCCGGGCGGCTACGAGCGCCCGGCCGACGACCCGGACGCGCTGGCCATCCTCCAGTTCACCAGCGGCGCCACCGCCGATCCGAAGGGCGTCATGGTGCCGCACCGCTGCATGACCGCCAACCTCGACGCCGCCGTCGATGCCGCCGCTTTCGACCCCGCGGTCGACACGGCGGTGTCGTGGCTGCCGCTGTACCACGACATGGGGCTCATCGGGCTGCTCGGCGCGCCGATGCTGCACGGGTTCGACCTCGTGCTCGCCTCGCCCCAGGACTTCCTCACCGCGCCGGCTCGGTGGATGGAGTGGATGTCAGAGTTCGGCGGCACCGTGACCGCGGGCCCCAACTTCGCGTACGCACTTGCAGCCCGGGCCCTGCGACGCCTCGACCGCCTCGACCTGTCGCGCTGGCGGCTGGCGGCGAACGGCGCCGAGCCGATTGATCCAAACGCGGTCGAATCGTTCCTCGCCGCCGGCAGCCCGCACGGACTCGACCCCGGCGCCGCGTTCTGCGTGTTCGGCATGGCCGAGGCGACGCTGGCGGTCAGCTTCCCGACCCCGGGCGCCGGCATGCAGGTGGACACGATCGACCAGCGCGTGCTCGAGACCGACCGGTACGCGGCCCCGGTCGACAGCGACGGCGCCGACGAGAACGTCCGCCGCCTCCCCCGGCTCGGACGGCCGTTGCGCGGCATGGAGATGCGCGTCTGCGACCCGGCCACCGGACACGCGATGCAGGACCGTGAGGTCGGCGAACTCGAGTTGCGCGGTAGCTCGATCACCCCCGGGTACTACGGCAACCCGCAGGCGACTGCCGACTCGCGCCGTGACGACTGGTTCCGCACGGGCGACCTCGGTTACGTGGTCGACGGCGAGCTCGTCGTGTGCGGTCGGATCAAGGACGTCATCATCGTCGGCGGGCGCAACGTGTTTCCCGAGGACGTCGAGCGCGCCGCCGAGTCGGTCGAGGGCGTGCGGGCCGGGAACGTCATCGCGTTCGGCACCGAAGGGCGCCGGGGGCGCGAGGCGGTCGTCGTGGTCGCCGAGACCAAGCAGGACGAGATCGCGCCCATCCGCGCCGCGGTGGCGGCGCGCGTCACCGACGCCGTCGGCGTGCCACCCGAGGATGTCGTGCTCGTCCGACCCGGCACCCTCCCCAAGACGTCGTCGGGGAAGCCCCAGCGCTCGCTGTGTCGCCAGCGTTATCTGGGCGACGAGCTGGCTCCGGTCTGAGCAGGCCGCGTCGGGCACAGGCCCGAGAGCTGGCACAATGACTGCCCCGTCGGCAGGACAACCGGAGCACATCGCTGATGAAGACCGACGTCGCACCGGTATCTTCTCTGCCTCCGGCCGCGCCGTTGCCCGCTGCCGACGAGCGATCGGCGCATCGCCGCTCCACCCTGCGTCTCTTCGCCGTTCTGCTCCTCCTCACGGCCGCGCTGCGGACCTCTGGGTTCGTCGTCGACGTGTTCAACTCGGACGAGTCGTTCCTCGGCGCCCAGGCCGAAGTCATCGACGACGGGGGCAAGCTCTACGAGGAGGCCGCCGACCGCAAGCCACCGCTCGTGCCGTACCTCTACGCGGCGACCTTCGCGCTCTTCGGCACGACGGCCCTGTGGTCAGTGCGCGTGATGGCAGTGCTGGCCGTCGCACTCACCGCGTTGTTCCTCGCGCTCGAAGCTCGAAGACGCTATGGCAACCGCGCCGCCTGGATCGCAGGCGTGCTGATGGTTCTCGCGTCGGTCGCGTTCGCGCCCCAGGACGGGCAGGCTGCGAACTTCGAGATCTTCATGCTGCCGAGCATGACGGCGGCAGTACTCCTCGCGCGTCGTGACCGGGCATTCTCGTCCGGCGCGGCCGTCGCGCTCGCCACGCTCGCCAAGCAGACGGGTGCCGCGACGCTGCTGCCCGTCCTCTACATCGTGTGGCGGCAGCGAGGGCGACGGGGCGTCGCCGACGCGTTCGGTGGGTTCACGCTGCCCTTGGCGCTCGTCGCGCTCCTGGTCGGGCCGGGCGAGCTGCTGTTCTGGACCACGATCGGCAACGGCAGCTACCTCGGCATCAGCGGGCAGTGGGCCATGGTCCTGCTGACGCTGGTCATCATGACGGTTGCGTTCGCGGCGGTGAACCTGCCGATCGTGTGGACCCTGCCGCGCGCGTGGCGCGAGCGCCGCACGGCTGGCAGCGGCGACACGGACCTCTGGCTCTGGCTCTTGTCGGCCGCCCTGTCGGTCGCGGTCGGTCTCCGCTTCTTCGGCCACTACTACTTGCAGCTCCTACCGCCCCTCGTGCTCCTCACCGCGGGGGTCCTGGTCCGGTCGAACGGACGCGCGGTGAAGCGCACGATCGCGCTGGCGGCAGGGATCGCGACCATCGCCGCCGGCCTCGGCTTCCTCGTCCGTCCGTTCAACGAGAAGGCGCAGTACAAGCCGGTGAGTCAGTACCTGAAGGAGCGCGCCGGACCGAACGATCGCATCCTCGTGTGGGGGCACGTGCCGGAGATCTACTGGGCTTCGGGCAAGCGACCCGCGACGCGCTTCCTCACGTCCGGGTTCCTCTCCGGGTGGGAGCCCGGCCGACCCGGGAACGACGCCAACGTCGAGGACGCAACGCCGGGCGCGTGGGAGCTGTTCTTCGAGGACTTCGCCGCCCATCCGCCCACGTACATCCTGGACACCGCCTACTCGGGCATCCGGGGTGCGCAGTACTACACGATCGCCCGGTATCCGGCGTTGGCGCGCATCGTGTACCGGGACTACGAGTACGTGGAGTCGGTAGACGGCATCGGCATCTACAAGCGGCGCGCCGACGCGCCACCACCACTCGGCCCGCCCGAAGCGATGGAGAGGTCACGAGCGGCTCGCTAGCCGGCCGTTGCTCCGCACGGACGGCTCAGACGAGCGGCCACGGGAGCGAGTGGTAACCGGGGTCCGGGTCGGGGAAACGCCCGGCCCCGATCAGCTCGTTCGCCCGTTCCCGAACTGCGTCGACTTCCAGCGGCGAGACGAGCGGCGTGAGACGCGCACCGAGCGGCCCGTCGACGTCGACCGCGACCCGGCACACGTCGTCGGCGAGCTGCGGTGAGACCACCTCGCCGGCGAAGTCCCAGATAACGGTGCGCAGCTTCCACGCGGGATGGAACGTGAGGCCGTGGTCGATCCCGACGATCGCGCCGCTGGGGCGACTGCGAATGCAGTGACCGCCCTTCCGGTCGGCGTTGTTGACCAGCACGTCGAACACGGCGAACTGCCGGAACCGGTCGGCGTGCTGCTCGAGCAGCGTGAAGTAGTGCTCCTCGGGATCGTGGTCGACGAACCGCTGCACCATCCCGACGCCGAGCGGCCCGTCGCGCAGCACGGTCGGGGGCACGAGGCCCCAACCCAGCGCGTCGGACAGCTCGTAGGTCGCGACCTCGCGCTGACACAGCGTGCCGCTCGGGAAGTCCCACAGGGGGCGCTCGCCGCGGCGCGGCTTGTAGATCGCCTGCACGTCGACGCCGTCGGCGCGCGCGATCGCCAGCAGTGTGGCGTTCGACGCCCACGGCATGCGCCCGAGCACCTCCAGCTCGCCGTGCGCCAGGACTTTGCCGGCGTCGGCGTCGCTCAGTTCCAGCGGGGGCACCGGTGCCCGGCGGGGTCCATCGGCATGTCGCACAGCGGGCACAGCGGCCGCCCGGCGGCAACTGCCTCCGCGCCCTTGGCCGCCATCGCCCGGACTTGCCCGCGGGTGGCGTAGATGCGCGCGACGTAGCCCTCTTCCTCCTCGTCGGTCGGATCGGCGACCGCGGTACCGGCATCCGGGAGCTCGGGCACAACCTCTTCCGCTTCGGCCGGGGACGTCAGAGCTTCGCCTCCCTCCTCGTCCTCGGACGAGCGCTCGCGCAGCTCGATGAGCACCATCTGGCGCTCGGGGTCGAAGCCGAGCCCGATCAGGCGAGCTCGGAAGAGCGGCACCGTGGGCTCCCGCAGCCCCGCTTGCGGAACGACGGGCTCGGGGATGTCGGACGGCCCCTCGGGATAGTCCTCGGCGATGCGGTCGAGGAAGGCCACCGCCTCGGTGGCGAGGAGCGCCACCTGCTCCTTCTCGACCAGCACCGTGAGCTGAGCGGATTCCGTGCGGGCCTGGAGGAAGAACTCGCGCTCGCCGGGGTCGCCGACGGCGCCGGCGCCGAGACTGTCGACAGTCTCGAGCTCGATCTCGTTCTCATCCATCCGGGGCCTCCTTCTTCTCCTCGGGGGGCGGGGGGCGGAGCTCGTCGAGATTGCCGGTGTCGTTGCACTTGACCAGGGCGGCGCCGTGCACCGAGAGCTGGAAGGCGGTGACCGATGCGGGTGAGACGACGATGCGCTGGAACTGGTCGAGGTGGAGTCCCGTGTAGTGCGCGATGGCGGCCTTGATGGGGTCGGCGTGCGACACGACGACGACGATGTCGCCCGGATGGTCGGCGACCACTGCCTCGAGGCAGCCGACGATGCGGGCCTGCATCTCGGTCATCGACTCGCCGCCCGGGAAGCGGGCACGCGAGGGCGCCCGTTGCACGGTCTTCCACAAGTCCGTCTTGGCGAGGTCGGCGAGCTTGCCGCCGGTCCATTCGCCGTAATCGGCCTCGAGCGCTCCCGCCAACGAGTGCACCGCCAGGCCATGGCGCTCGGCGACGGCGGCCGCGGTCTGCGCCGTCCGCTCGATCGGGCTCGCGTACACCGCAGCCACGGGGAGGTCGGCCAGGCGCTCGGCCAGGGCCGCCGCTTGCCGGCGGCCGTCGTGGGAAAGGTCGACACCGGGAGTGCGGCCGGTCAGGAGCGGGCCCGTCTGCTCGGTCACGGCGTGACGCACGAGCACGAGCGTGGTCGGCTTTGGCGACTCGATCGCGGCTTCCTGCCCGTCCGTCGGGACCGGCGCCGGCTCGGTGGGACGTGTGTTGGCAGCGCGGGTCTCGGGCGGCGCGGCGGTGTCGGTCATTCATGCGATGGTACCGGCGCCGTTCTGAAGAGCTTCCGTCGGGTTCGTGCCCGTCGCCCCGTACAGTGCTGTGCATGTCCGAACCTGTCGGCCTGAGCGGGGGCCCGCCCGAGACCGTCCTGCCACCCGAGCCAGCCGATGCGTTAGCCGCCCTCGACACCGCGCTGGCGGCCGAACCCGAGAACCGGCGAGCCGCGGTCGCGGGCGTGCTGGCGCGCTGGCCCAGGTTCCTCGATGCGTGGGCACGACTCGGAGAGCTCGCCCGCGATGACATCGAGGCGTACGCGTACTTCCGGGTCGGCTATCACCGCGGCCTCGACCGGCTACGCCAGTCGGGTTGGCGCGGATCGGGTTACGTGCGGTGGCGTCACCCGACGAACCAGGGCTTCCTCCGCGCCCTGGACGGCCTGCGCGTCGCCGCCGCCGCCATCGGTGAGCACGACGAGGAGCAACGCTGCGCGGAGTTCCTCCGCCAACTCGACCCGGAATGGAGCACACAGCCCGGCTAGCCTCGGTGCCTTCCCATGGGAGGCCTCTCG
>DATFPZ010000179.1:0-11826 GCA_035264545.1 Acidimicrobiia bacterium | reverse complement strand
CGCGAGCTCGGGTTGTCGAGCGGAGTCTCGTTGCTGCTCAACTCGATGGGCGACCGTACGAGCCGCGCCGAGTACGTCGAGGTGCTGCGCGAGTACCTGCTCGCCCACGAAGACACGCTGGGTGCTGAATTTCGCGACCGGGTGGCGGCGAACCCGCTCCGGCTCCTCGACTCCAAGCGGGAGGACTGGCAGGACGTCATCGAGCGGGCCCCGCAGCTCACCGAGCACTTGAGCGACGCGTCGCGTGAGCACTTCGAGCAGGTGCAACGCGGCCTCGACGAGCTCGGTATCCACTACGAGCTGTCGCCCAGGCTCGTCCGCGGCTTCGACTACTACACCAGCACGACGTTCGAGTTTGTGAGCAACGCCCTCGAGGCCGCCCAGAACGCGGTCCTCGGCGGCGGACGGTACGACGACCTGGCCCAGGAGATGGGAGGGCGGCCCACGCCTGGCATCGGCTTCGGTATGGGCATCGAGCGCCTCCTCATCGTGGCCGACGTGCTGGACGCGCTCCCGCTGCCCGAGACCCGTCTCGATGCGTTCGTCGTCGACGGACTGAGCCGGGGGCGGGAGGCGCTGGTGCTGGTGCAGGAGCTGCGGGAGGCGGGACTGCGCGTGGACCGCGCCTACGGCGACCGCTCCGTCAAGGCGCAGATGAACGCGGCGAACCGGGCGCGTGCGGCGTTCGCCGTGATGCTGATGCCCGAGGAGTTCAGCCGGGACGAGCTTGCGATCAAGGATCTCGGCACCGGGAAGCAGCTCGAGGTCCCGCGCGAGCAAGTCGTCGGGTGGCTGCGCGCACATTCGGAGTTCAACCGATGATGCGGACGCACCGGTGCGGTGACCTGCGCACCGAGCACATCGACGAGAAGGTCAGCGTGTGCGGCTGGGTGGCGAGCCATCGTGACCACGGCGGCGTCGTGTTCCTCGATGTGCGCGACTCCGCCGGGATCGTGCAGGTGGTGGTCGACCCGGAGACGGCGGACGGTGCGGACCCGCACCAGCTGCGCGGCGAGTACGTGATCCGGGCCGACGGTGTCGTGCGCCACCGACCGGAGGGAACCGTCAATCCGGATCTGGCCACGGGGGAGATCGAGGTTGCCGCGTCCCGGCTGGAGGTACTCAACCCGGCGGAGCCGTCGCCGATCCCGCTCGAGCGGGTCGAGGCGGACGAGGCGCTCCGCCTCAAGTACCGGTATCTCGACCTGCGGCGCGACCGCATGCAACGCAACCTGCGCATGCGGGCGGTCGTGAACGACGCGATGCGGCGCTCGATGATCGGGCAGCAGTTCGTAGAGATCGAGACGCCGATGCTCATCGCGTCGACCCCGGAAGGAGCGCGCGACTTCGTGGTGCCGTCACGGCTCCAGGCCGGGTCGTTCTACGCCCTGCCGCAGAGCCCGCAGCTGTTCAAGCAGCTGCTGATGGTCGGAGGCTTCGACCGGTACTTCCAGATCGCCCGGTGCCTGCGCGACGAGGACCCGCGCGCCGACCGCCAGTTCGAGTTCATGCAGTACGACATGGAGATGAGCTTCGCCGACGCCGACGACGTGATGGGCGTCGTCACGGAGGCGGTGCAGACCGCGGTCGAAGCGGTACGGGGCGAGCGTGCGCCGGCGTTCCGGCGCATGACGTGGCAGGAGTCGATGGACCGGTTCGGGGTCGACAAGCCCGACACGCGCTTCGGTCTCGAGCTCGTCGACGTGAGCGAGTGCTTCGAAGCGACCGAGTTCCGCGCCTTCCAGACCGAGGTGGTGAAGGGAATCCGGGTGGCGGGGGAGGGTCCGATGGGGCGCGGTCGCCTCGACGCGCTCATCGATCGCGCCAAGCAGCTGGGCGCGGACGGGCTGGTGTGGATGCGAGTGCAGGAGAACGGAGCGCTCGACTCGCCGGTGGCGAAGTTCCTCTCGGAAGCCGAACAGCTCTGCGTCGTCGACGCGCTCGGCGCCGCGCCCGGCGACCTGGTGCTCCTCGTCGCGGGCGTCCGGCGGCGGGTCGACCCCGTGCTCGGTCAGCTCCGCCTCGACCTGGCGCGTCCGCCCGTGACCGAAGGTGGCCTCCAGTTCGTCTGGGTCGTCGATTTCCCGCTCTTCGAGGGGATCGACGGCGAGGGCCGTCCGATCCCGGCCCACCATCCGTTCACGATGCCGCACCCCGACGATCTCGAGCTGCTCACCACCGCCACCGGCGACGATCTCCTCGGTGCTCGCTCGCTGTCGTACGACCTCGTCGTCAACGGCTGGGAGCTCGGCTCGGGCAGCGTCCGGATCCATTCCTCCGACGTGCAACAGCAGGTGTTCACGCTCCTCGGGATCACCCCCGCGCAGGCGCGTTCCCGCTTCGGCTTCCTGCTCGACGCGTTCCGGTACGGCGCGCCGCCGCACGCCGGGTTCGCGATCGGGATCGACCGCTTCAGCGCCGTCCTCGCGGGGGAGGAGAACATACGCGAGGTCACCGCCTTCCCGAAGACCCAGTCCGGCGCCGATCCCCTCACCGGCGCCCCCGCCCCCCTCGACCCCGCCCAGCTCGCGGAGTTGGGCCTGCAGGTGCGACCGCGGCCGAAACGCGCCTGACCCATACCATCAGCCCTATGACCGACGATCTGTTCGCGTCGGCGCGGGACGAGCGCTTGCACGAGCGCGCGCCGTTGGCGGCGCGGCTGCGGCCGCGCACACTGGACGAGGTCGTCGGGCAGGAGCATCTGCTCGGGCCGGGGCGGCCGCTGCGGGTGCTCATCGAGGGCGACCGCTTGTCGTCGGTCGTGTTGTGGGGACCGCCGGGCACGGGCAAGACCACGATCGCCCGGCTCATCGCCGGCGTCACCGCCAAGGCGTTCGAGCCGCTATCGGCGGTGAGCGCGGGCGTCAAGGACGTGCGCGAGGTCGTCGACCGCGCTCGCGATCGGCTCGGCGAGCACGGCCAGGGCACGATCCTCTTCCTCGACGAGGTACATCGCTTCAACCGCACCCAGCAGGACGCGTTGCTCCCGCACGTCGAGGAAGGGCTCATCGTGCTCATCGGCGCGACGACCGAGAACCCGTACTTCTCCCTGACCGGACCGCTCCTGTCGCGATCCACGCTGTTCCGGCTCGATCCCCTCGAGCCCGACGACATCCGCACACTGCTCGAGCGCGCGCTGACCGACAACCAGCGCGGCCTCGGCGCCGCCGACCTCTCCGTCGACACCGACGCCCTCGATCACCTGATCGACCGGTCGGAAGGCGATGCCCGCCACGCGCTCACGTCACTCGAGGTCTCCGGCGCCCTCGCCGCCGAGGACGGCCGCAAGAACGTGACACTCACCGACGCCGAGGCGGCGCTGGCGCTGCGCGCCATCCGCTACGGCGACGACGAGCACTACGACGTCTTGTCCGCGTTCATCAAGAGCATCCGCGGCTCGGATCCCGACGCCGGGCTGTACTGGCTCGCCCGCATGCTGGAAGCGGGTGAGGACCCGCGTCTCGTCGCCCGCCGGCTCGTGATCCTCGCGTCGGAGGACATCGGCATGGCCGACCCGCAGGCGCTGCTCGTCGCCGATGCGGCTGCCCGCGCCGTCGAGTTCGTCGGCATGCCTGAAGCTCGTCTCAACCTCGCCCAGGCTGTCATCCACCTCGCGCTCGCACCCAAGTCGAACTCCGTGATCGCCGGCATCGGCGCGGCGATCGAGGACGTGCGCGACCGGCCCACCGGGGCCGTGCCCGTGCACCTGCGGGACGCCAGTTACCCTGGCGCCCGCAAGCTCGGCCACGGGGAGGGTTACGTGTACCCGCACGACGCGCCGGCGGGGTGGGTGCCCCAGCAGTACCGGCCCGCCGATGTCGAGACCCGCGTCTACTACCGACCGGGCGCGCAAGGTCACGAAGCTGAGCTCGGCGAGCTCCTCGAGCGCCGGCGGACGCGCCGCGACGCGGAGGGCGAGCACACAGACGACCGGGACGGCGGTGGCGGCACGTCCGGAGGGACGTGAGATGGTCAAGCGGCTGTTCTGGCTGACGGTCGGCTTCTGGCTCGGCGTCGGCGTCACGATCCATGCCACCCGGACGCTGCGCCGCTCCGTCGAGCGGTACCTCCCGCCCGCGGCCGCCGACCGGCTCCGCCACGTCAACACTGCGCTCGACGACCGGGCTGCGCTGATCCGGGCCCGGCGTGTGTCGCGAAGAGCAAGCTGAGCCAGAAGGTCCGGGCGGTACGCTGACTGCGTGCCACCGACCACCGCCGACGAGCTACGCCGCGCCTTCCTCGACTTCTTCGTCGAGCGCGGCCACACGCGAGTCGAGTCGGCCAGCCTCATCCCGCACGACCGCACCCTCCTGTTCACGGTGGCCGGAATGGTGCCCTTCAAGCCCTATTTCACGGGTGACGAGAAGCCGCCATACCCGCGGGCCACGTCCGCCCAGAAGTGCGTGCGCGCCGGCGGCAAGCACAACGACCTCGACGACATCGGCCGCACCAATCGCCATTTCAGCTTCTTCGAGATGCTGGGGCACTTCAGCTTCGGTGATTACTTCAAGAAGGAAGCAATCCCGTGGGCCTGGGAGCTCGTGACCGCGGTCTTCGGCATCGACCCCGATCGGCTCTGGGTCACCGTGCACGAGACCGACGACGAAGCCGAAGGAATCTGGCGCGATGTCGTCGGCTTGTCGCCTGAGCGCATCCAACGGATGGGCGACGCGAACTTCTGGCGCATGGCCGACACCGGGCCGTGCGGACCGTCGACCGAGATCTTCTATGACCTCGGGCCCGAGCTCGGTCCGGGCGGCGGACCGGCTCACGGCGGCGAGGACCGGTTCTTCGAGTTCTGGAACACGGTCTTCATGCAGTACGACCAGCGGCCCGACGGGTCCCGGGTCGATCTCCCCGCGCCGAGCGTCGACTGCGGGGTCGGCTTGGAGCGCACCCTCATGCTCCTCCAAGGCCACACGTCGATCTTCGACATCGACCTGTTCCAGCCGCTCATCGAGGCGGCCGAGCGCACCACCGGTGCGCGCTACGGCACCGGTGGGGAGTCCGACGTCTCCCTCCGGATCCTCGCCGAGCACGCTCGCACGATGTCGTTCCTCGTGAGCGACGGCGTCGTGCCGTCGAACGAGGAACGCGGCTACGTCCTGCGTCGCATCATCCGGCGCGCCGTGCGTCACGCGTACCGCCTGGGCGCCCAGAACCTGGTGACTCAGGCCCTGGTCGACGCGACCGTCGACACGATGGGCCAGGCCTATCCAGATCTCGTCAAGCACCACGAGATCATCGTGAACGTCATCACGCGCGAGGAGGAGCGGTTCCGTCAGACGTTGGAGCGCGGTCTCGATCTCCTCGACGGCCTGCTCGAGGACGGCGACGTCTCGGGCGAGCAGGCGTTTTTCCTGCACGACACGCTCGGCTTCCCGGTCGACCTCACCCGCGAGATCGCCGAGGAGCGCAGCCGTCGCGTCGACTACGACGGGTTCCGGGCCCGCATGGAGCAGCAGCGAACGCGCGCCCGCGAGGCGGTCAAGGCGGAGGGGGGAAAGGAGTCGGCGCCCATCGAGCTGTATCGCGAGCTGGTCGACGACTTCGGCGAGTCCGAGTTCACCGGCCGTCACGAGTACGAGACGACCGACGCCAAGGTGCTGGCCCTTGTCGCCGACGGAGAGCGGCTCGCCCAGGTCGGTGAGGGAGCGAAGGTCGACGTCGTGCTCGACCGCACACCGTTCTACGCCGAGGCCGGAGGTCAGGTGGGAGACACCGGCACGCTCGCGACCGGCGACGGCCGCACCCAGTTGCGCATCCTCGACACGCAGCACGCCATCCAAGGCTCGCTCGTCCTGCACCGGGGCGAAGTCGTACGCGGCGAGCTCGCCGAGGGTGACAGCGTCACCGCCGCGATCGACGCCGAGCGACGCGACCGCATCCGGCGCAATCACACCGCGACACACATCCTCCATTGGGCGCTGCGAGAGGTGCTCGGGCCACAGGTGAAGCAGGCCGGTTCGCTGGTCGCGCCCGACCGGCTGCGTTTCGACTTCAGTCACTTCCAGGCGGTGACTCCCGAAGAGCTCGACCGCGTCGAAGCGCTCGCGAATCGCGAGATCATCACCGACGCGCCCGTCCACCACTACGAGACGACGCGCGAGCACGCCGAAGCAATCGGCGCGATCGCGTTCTTCGGCGAGAAGTACGGCGACCTCGTGCGCGTCCTCGAAGCCGGCAACCACTCGGTGGAGCTCTGTGGCGGCACACACGTCCACGCGCTCGGGTTCATCGGACCGATCAAGGTCGTCGGCGAGCAGTCGATCGGCGCGAACCTCCGGCGGATCGAGGCGGTCACCGGTGACGTCGCCATCGATCGCATCCACGACGAGGAGCGCCAGTTGCGGCGCGCCGCCGAGACGCTGAAGGTCGCGCCGGCCGAGCTACCCGACCGTATCGAGCAGCTGCAGCGGCAACTGAAGACGCTCAAGGACCAGATCGAGACGGCCCGGGCGCGGGAGGCCACTGCCGAAGCGGCGGCGCTGGCGGCCGACGCGTCCGATGGCGTCGTCGCGGCCCGTCGCGACGGGCTCGACCCCGGCGAGCTCCGGCGTCTCGCGCTCGCCACCCGCGACGCCGCTGGCTCCGGCGTCGTCGCGCTCGTGGGCGTGGGCCCGGACCAGAAGAAGGCCGGCCTCGCGGTTGCGGTGTCGAACAACCTCGTGGAGCGGGGAGTCTCGGCCGCCGACGTCGCAGCCACGGCCGCCAAGGCGCTCGGCGGGGGCACGGCCAAGAACGCCGAGGTCGTCGTGGGCGGCGGTACCAACGTGGACGAGATCGACGAGGCCCTGGCCCTCGTACGTCGAGAAGCCACGGAGGCCCTCAGCCGCGCCGCCGGCTGACGGCGGACTCGGAGCGCATGGGACGAGTGCTGGGTGTCGACCTCGGCTCGCGCCGTATCGGCCTCGCCGTTTCCGACCCCGACGGGCGAGTGGCAACGCCCCACGCGGTCGTCGACCGCAGCGGCGACCCGGCGGTCGACCATCGGGCGATCCTGGCCCACGCGCGCGAAGCTGGCGCGTCCCGGATCGTGGTCGGCCTCCCGCTGTCGCTCTCGGGTGGGGTCGGTCCCGCCGCGAGGGCGGTGCTCGGTGAAGTTGACGCGCTACGAGCCCTGGCGGGCGGAGAAGTCACGGTGGAGACCCACGACGAACGGCTGACAACGGTGATCGCCGAACGCGGGATGCGCGAGGCACGCGTGCCGCGCCGCGCCCGCCGGCGGACGGTCGACCCGGCGGCCGCGGCCGTCATGTTGCAGTCGTACCTCGAGAGCCGCTCGTGAGCCCGTTCGACGACGAGGGCGTCGAGCGTCGCGGCTCGGACCGCACGCGCGGGCCGCACGAGCCCTCCGCTCCCGCCATGAAGACCCAGCCGCGTCGCCCGCCGGTCGAGGAGGACGACGAGTTCTGGGGCGAGCCCGTCGACGACGGCGGCCCGGCGCCGGCGGATGGGACCCGCCGCCGCCGCCGGCGCACCTTCCTCGCGCTGGGGATCGTGCTCGTGCCGATCGTCCTGGTACTCGGCGCGGGGGCCTGGTTCCTCTACCAGCTGAACCCGCCCGGTGACCCGGGCAAGCGCGTCAGCGTCGAGGTCCCGCGCCGCACCGGCAACGCCGCGATCGGCGATCTGCTGGAGGACAAGGGCGTGATCGGCTCCTCGCGGGCGTTCCAGATCTACGTCGGCGTCACGGGCGCCGGCCCGTTCGACCCGGGGCACTACCGGATGCGCGAGAGCCTCGGCGTCCGCGACGCCGTGAACGTCCTCAAGTCGGGGCCGGCCAAGGGGGCCGAGTTCCAGCTCATGCTGCCGCCCGGGCTCACGCTGGCGGAGGTCGCCGACCGCGTCGGCACGCTGCGCGGCCACAGCCGCGACGGGTTCCTCCAGGTCGCGCAGTCGGGGGTCGTGCGCTCGAAGTACCAGCCGCCGGAGGTGACGTCGCTCGAAGGGCTGCTGTACCCCGATACGTACTTCGTGTCGAAGGACGAGACCGACGAGAAGATCCTCACCCGCCTCGTGTCTGCGTTCGATCGGAGGGCCGACGAAGTCGGGCTGTCGGCGCAGAACGCGGCCGGGTTGAGCCCGTACCAGACGATCGTCGCGGCGTCGCTCGTTGAACGCGAGGCGAAGCTCGACGAGGACCGGCCGCTGATCTCCGCCGTGATCCACAACCGCCTTGCCGCGGGCACGCCACTGCAGATCGACGCCACCGTGTGTTTCGCGAAGGGCGGCTGCACCGAGTCACCGACGGCGGCCGACCTCGCACTCGATTCGCCGTACAACACGTACAAGGGCGCGGGCTTGCCTCCCACTCCGATCTCGAGTGTCACCCTGAAGTCGCTGCTGGCGGCGCAGCACCCGTCACCGGAGCCGTACCTGTACTACGTGCTCAGCGACAAGAACGGTAAGCACAAGTTCGCGACGACGCAGGAGGAGCACGAGAGAAACGTCGAGGAGGCCCGCCAAAAGGGTCTGCTGTGAACGGCGGTCGGGAAATCACGGGCGCGACGCGCGTCGTCGGGGTGATCGGCGATCCCGTCGGGCATTCCCGGTCACCGGCGATGCACAACGCGGCGTTCGATGCGCTCGGGCTCGACTGGGTCTACGTGGCGTTCCCCGTCGCTCGCGGTGACGGCGCAGCTGCAGTGCGGGCCGTCGTGAGGCTCGGCTTGGCCGGCCTCAACGTCACCATGCCGCACAAGGCGGATGCAGCAGCCGCGTGCGACGACCTGGCGCCCGCGGCAGCGGCGCTCGGCGCCGTCAACACCGTCGTGAACGCGGACGACGTGCTCATCGGTCACTCCACCGACGGCGACGGTTTCGTGCGCGCGTTGGACGACGAGGGGATCGAGCTCTCAGGACAGCGCGCCCTCGTTGTCGGGGCGGGCGGGGCGGGGCGGGCGATCACGCACGCGCTCGGGCGCGCCAGCGCGCTGGTCACCGTCGCCGCCCGCCGTCCCGAAGCGGCCCGCAGCGCGGCGTCGCTCGCCCCCGACGGCGTCGCCGTCGGTCTCGACGGGCTCTCCGTCGAGGGCTTCGAGGTGATCGTCAACGCCACCCCGCTCGGGATGGACGGCGAGACGCCGCCATTCGACACCGCGAAGCTTCACACCGGCCAGTTCGTGTACGACACGGTGTACCCGGTCGAAACGCCGCTGCTGCGGGAAGCCCGTGCGCGCGGACTGCGCGCCGCCGGCGGACTCGGCATGCTCGTCCACCAGGGAGCACTGTCGTTCTCGCTGTGGACGGGCGTCGCACCGCCGCTCGACGTCATGCGGGCCGCCGCGTCGGCCCGCCGGCAGTAATGCCCGCTGCCTCGGCCGACACGTGACCGCAGCGGTCGTGGCGGTGTGCGCCGGGGCCGGCCTCGTCGTCGGGCTCGGCGTCGAGGTGGTCGTCGAGCGGCTGCCGCAACGGGAACCGCTCAACGGGTGGAGCCGTCGCGACCTCAATGCGGGTCGCGCGGCGATGCTCGCGGCGCTCACAGTCGCGCTCTTCGTCGGGCTGGCAGTTCGGTACCACGATTCGTGGGTGCTGCCCGCGTATCTCGTGCTCGCGGCCGGGCTCGTCGCGCTGTCGGTCATCGACCTCGAGCACTTCCTGTTGCCGAACCGGATCGTGTACCCGCTGGCGATCGGCACGCTCGCGCTCCTTGCCATCGCCGCCGTGGGCGACGACGCCTGGGCCGCATTCGGTCGAGCGATTCTCGGCGGTGTCGCCTCGGCGGTGGCGCTCGGCGCGCTGCATCTCGTCTCGCCGCGCAGCATGGGCTTCGGCGACGTGAAGCTCGCGTTCGTGCTCGGGCTCGTCCTCGGCTGGCTCGGGTGGAGCGACCTCGTCCTCGGGCTGTTCTGCGGGTTCCTCGCCGGCGCGGTGGTGGGGCTCGCCCTCATCGTCCTCCGGCACCGCGGGCGAAAGGACCACTTGCCCTTCGGCCCATTCCTCGCGTTCGGGACGCTCGTCGTGCTGCTCTGGGGCGACGCGATCCTTCGTTGGTACCGCGGCTGACGGCGGCAACTTCCCCGGCTACGCGACCGGCGACCGATACGCTGAGCAGCGAAAACGGAGGCAAATTGCTGCGCTACCTGACCGCGGGGGAGTCGCACGGCCCGGCCCTGGCGGTCGTGGTCGAAGGGCTCCCCGCCGGCCTGCCCATCACGATCGACGAGATCGCGGCCGAACTGGCTCGGCGGCGTCTCGGCTTCGGACGCGGTCCCCGGATGCGGTTCGAACGCGACGACGTCGAGTTCACCGGCGGGGTCCGGCACGGGCTCACACTCGGGTCACCGGTCTCCCTCGTGATCCACAACACGGAATGGCCGAAGTGGCAGGAGGAGATGTCGCCCGCGCCCGGCGTGACCGAGAAGCCGCTGCACCAGCCCCGTCCCGGCCACGCCGACCTCGTCGGGATGCAGAAGTACGGGTTCGACGACGCCCGGAACGTCCTCGAGCGCGCGAGCGCGCGGGAGACCGCGGCGCGTGTCGCCGCCGGATCTTTGGCGAAGGCGCTGCTGTCGCACCTCGGCACCGACGTGGTCAGCCACGTGATCCAACTCGGCCCGGTGCGGGTCGCGGATGACCGGCGACCCGTCCCGGCGGACTTGCCCCGCGTCGACGAGTCGCCCGTGCGCTGCTTCGATCGCGACGCCGAGGCCGCGATGATCACCGAGATCGAAGCGGCCGCCAAGGCCGGTGACTCCCTGGGCGGCGTGGTCGAGGTGCTCGGCTACGGCGTGCCCCCCGGCCTCGGATCGCACGTGCACTGGGACCGCCGCGTCGACGGCTTGATCGCTCAGGCGCTCATGAGCGTCCAGGCGACGAAGGGCGTCGAGATCGGCGACGGGTTCGCCGGCGTGGCCCGCCGGGGGAGCGAGGCGCACGACGAGATCCTGTGGAGCGAGGACGACGAGCGCTACGAGCGCGGATCGAGCCGAGCCGGCGGCATCGAGGGCGGGATGACGACAGGGAGCCTGCTCGTGGCGCGCGTCGGGATGAAGCCGCTGTCCACGCTGAACCGACCCGTCCTGCGGACCGTCGACGTCGAGACGAAAGAGGAGACGGTCTCGTTCAAGGAGCGCACCGACGTCACGGCGCTCCCGGCGTCCGGCGTCGTCGCCGAGACGATGGTCGCGCTGGTCCTCGCCTCGGAAGCCCTGCGGAAGTTCGGCGGCGACTCCCTCGACGAGATCCTGCGCAATCACGCCGGGTACGTCGCGTCGCTGCGGTCCAAATGAGCGACGACGACGTCCGTCGCCACCTCGTGCTCGTCGGGCTGATGGGAGCGGGGAAGACGACGGTCGGAGCGGCGTGCGCGACCCGGCTTGCCCGACCCTTCGTCGACACCGACGACGTCGTCGAAGCCAACACCGGGATGTCAGTCGCGGAGCTGTTCGCCCACGAGGGTGAAGGCCGCTTTCGGGAGCTCGAGCGCCAAGCGGTGGTCGACGCGTGCGCGACGCCGGCGCCGGCGGTGATCGCCTGCGGGGGCGGCGCGGTGGTCGACGGCGACAACCGACGCCGTCTCCACCAAGCGGGGTTCGTGGTGTGGCTGCAAGCGGCGCCGGCGACGCTCATGGCGCGGGTCAAGACCGGCGCCGAGCGACCGCTGCTCGAGGGACGCGGCACCGCCACGCTCGAGCGGCTGGCGGTCGTGCGCGCGGCCGCATACGAGGCCGCGGCCGACGCGCTCGTCGCCACCGACGGGCTCGCCGTCCACGAGGTCGTCGACGCCGTGCTCGAGGTGTACCGACGGTGAAGCGAGTGACCGTTGGCGTCGATCCGCCCTACGACGTGATGGTCGGCCGGGGCGCCATGCGCGAGCTC
>DATFPZ010000178.1:0-6165 GCA_035264545.1 Acidimicrobiia bacterium | reverse complement strand
CGGACGGCGTCACACGCCTTGGCCTTGATCGTCTGCTTGTACACGAAGTCCGAATCGCCGGGCTCCTTCGGGTACCGGGCGCGCGCCCACTCCATGAGCTCCGGAAGCATGCGGGCGTACGTGTCGAAGAGCACGTCGAGGTCGGCCACGTACCGTGCCCCCAGAGGAGAGCGGGCGATCTCTGGGTCGCGCCAGTACCGGTACCTGCCGCCGAGGCGGCTGTCGTAGGGGATGTAGCGGGTCGACTGCTCGAGATAGGCCATGAGGCGGCCCCACTCGAGGATCTTGGTCAACAGGTTCGATGCCTGCTCGCAGGCCAGGTGCACGCCTCCGAGCTGGGCGACCGAGTCGTCGCCGTACTCGAAGAACACCCGGTCGTAGAGCTCCTCGGCCCGCCGGAGCCCGACAGTCGCGTCGACGGTGAGATCGCCGGTGAGGTCGAGGTCGCCGACGAACTCGTCCAGGAAGAGGCGCCGCAGGCTCTTCGGCGACCGCGAGTAGCGGGCGAAGAGCGCGCCCTTCACGACCTCGGGCAGGTTCACGAGCGCGAAGACGGGCGCGTCGAGGTTCGTGAAGTACGGGCGCAGCACCGCCTGCTCCTGGTGGGTGAAGCGCTCGGGCACGTACTGCATGCAGCGGTCCGGGTCGGTGGACGGGACGCTGATCGTACCGGCGGCCCTCGGCGGGTCGGCGGATGGCCGCGAGCCCGGCCGGCGAGTCGCCTTACACCAGCAGCCGGATAGCCGCCGGGACGAGCGTGACCACCAGCCGGCGCGTCCGGCCCTGCGGGCGTCCGTCGACCTCGACGGGCAGGCGGCGGCGGGCGACTTCGATCTCGACCCGGCGTGCTCGCCCGGCGCGGATACCGGCGTGAGGCACGTGCGTGCCGGTGGGGAGCCGGCGGCGCATCCCACGGCGCGCGCGCCGCCCGAGGGCGTACACCTGAACCTCGGCCCAGCCGTCGCCCGGGTGACCGCGGGGAACGACGTCGGCTCCCCGCAGGAACTGGCCGTTCGCCACCACCACCGTGGTTGCGCGACCGCTGAACCAGGCGCGCCCGTCGACACGCACGGTGATGCCCGACGTGCGGGCGGTCCACCGCAGCCGATCCGGCGGCGCCCCCAGCACCACCGCGTTGACGGCCTCGATCGTGTTGTCGTCGCGGTCGTCGGGGCGGATCCCGAGGGCGTCGATCGCGATCTCGGTGGTGCCGCCGCCGTCGGACGCGAGTCCGAGGGCGCGGGCGAGGTCGGAACGTGGCGACGGTCGGAATCGCACGAGCGCACCGCGGCGGCTCACCGCGACGGCGACGAGGTCGGCGTCGTCGCCCGCGACCTCGACGTCGGGAGGGCCGGAGGCGGCGTGTCCCCACGGCTCGCCGGGGCGCAGCGGACGCGTCACCGACCGACGGCGCTCGACGCGGCGATCACGCCGCGGAAGCAGGCGTCGGCCGCGGCGCGCGCCGTCGCCGCCGTCTCCGGCCTCGGTGCGACGTCGCCGATCTGCCGGAGGAGGTCGATGCACTGTTTGACGTGACGCACGAAGTCGCCCCCCGTCATGTCCGCGTCATCGGCGAGCACGTCGGCGAGGTCCTCGCCCGCCACCCACTCGTATGCGTACGGGACGAACCCCGGGTCGAGAGCGCGTGTCTCCGACAGGCCGGCGTCGTCCTCGTTGTGGTTGAGGTCCTGGGCGATGCGTTCGACCGCACGCCACCGTGTCGAGAGCGCGCGGGTGGGCCACCGTGCGGGCGGGAGCGGACCGCCGCCGTCCGGCCCACGGCGCTCGTACGTGAAGCACGACGCCATCCCCGCGATCTCCGCCGCGTCGAGGCCGTCCAGAAGCCCTTCACGGAGCGACTCGGCGACGACGAGATCGGTCTCGGTATAGAGGTGGGCCAGGACGTCGCCCCACTCCGTGACCGACCAGCCGTCGACGTAGCCCCACGCTTCGAGGACGCGCAGGACCCGGTCGAACTGCCGGGCGAGGCTCTCGCTGCGCCCCCGCACTCGTCGTTCGAGGCGCGCCACGTCGCGTTCGAGGCGCTCGGCGGACGCGGCTGCCCGCACCCGCGCCTCGCGCTCTCGATCGCCTGCAACCGGATGCCCGGCGAGCTGCGCTTCGAGATCCGACGCGCGATCCGCCTTGCGCCTCTCGGGATCCCGACCGCCGCGACGTGCCCGCACGCGACGGAGGCGATCCGCGACCGTGCGCCGGAATTCGCTGCGGCGCGGGGCATACGGCACGGGGAGCTCGATCTGTCCGACGGGCGTCGGTGGCTCGTCGAGATCGTCGGGGCCCAGGCGAAGGAGCTCGCCTCCTTCGCTGACTGCAAGGAGCCGAGGGGCGCCCCGGCGGCTTCGCTCGTGGCCGAGCACGGCCACGCGACCGTGCCGGCCCGCCCGGACGACCACGTCGCCGGGCCGGAGGCGCTCGATCGCATCCGCCCCGCGGCCGGACGTGCGGCGCCCGCGCCGTTCGGCATCCAGCGCCGCGCTCAGGCGGCGGTAGTCGTCGATGTCGCCGGGTCCTCGCCGGGCAGTGTCGCGATGCCGGGCCAGGGCGTCACGGCTGCGCTCCAGCTGCCGTTCGAGGCCGACGACGTCGCGGTCGGTCTGGAACTGCGCGAACGACAGGTTCAGGAGATGGTGCGCGACATCCGCCGGATACCGCTGCACGAGGTTCGCGGCCATGTTGTAGGTCGGCCGGAACGACGAGCGCAGCGCGTACGTGCGGCGGGACGCCAGCGACGCGACCTGGTCGAAGGGCACGAACGGGCTCCAGCACACCACCGCGTACCCGACGTCGTCGATGCCGCGTCGCCCGGCGCGCCCTGTGAGCTGCGTGTACTCACCGGGCGTGAGGAACTCGTGCTGCTCACCCGTGAACTTCGAGAGCTTCTCGATCACCACCGATCGGGCCGGCATGTTGATCCCGAGCGACAGTGTCTCCGTCGCGAACACCATCTTCACGAGGCCGGCGGCGAACGCCTCCTCGACCGCCTCCTTCATCGGGGGGACCATGCCGGCGTGATGGGCGGCGAGGCCGGCCTCGAGACCGGTGATCCACTCGCCGTAGCGCAGCACCTCGAGATCCTCGTCCGACAGCGCCTCCGTGTGCTCCTCGGCGATGCGACGGATCTCCGTCCGTTCGTCCGCGCCAGTCAGCCGGAGCCCATCGGACACGCACTGCTGGACGGCCTGATCGCACCCGGCGCGGCTGAACACGAACGTGATCGCCGGCAGCATGCGCCGCTCGGACAGCACCTCGACGATCTCGAACCGCCGCGGGGTCCGGAGCCGGCTGCGGGGACGCCCGCGCCCGCCGGGCGGCCGGCCACCGCCCGAGTCGAGGCGTGCCGCTTCCGGGTTGGGCCGCGCCTCACTGTCCCGCTCGACGAACGTCGGGAGCAGGTGGACGTGGTCGCTGCCGCGCTCCCCCACCATGTAGAGATGCTCGAGGCGCACGGGTCGCCGCTCCTCGATCACCGCCGCCGTCTCACCTCGCACCGTCTCGACCCACGCCGCGAACTCCTCGGCGTTCGAGACCGTGGCCGACAGGCACACCAAGCGGACGTCGGGCGGGAGATGAATGATGACCTCCTCCCACACCGCGCCCCGGTACGGGTCCTGCAAATAGTGCACTTCGTCGAGAACGACGAAACGCAGACCCGCGAGCGACGACGACCGCGAGTAGATCATGTTGCGCAGGACCTCGGTCGTCATCACCACGACCGGCGCGTTGCCGTTGATCGAGTTGTCCCCGGTGAGGAGCCCGACGCGCCGGGCACCGTGGGCTTGGCTGAGGTCGCCGAACTTCTGGTTGGAGAGTGCCTTGAGTGGTGTGGTGTAGAAGGCCTTTCCGCCGCCATCCAGAGCGGCGGCGATCGCGTACTCCGCGACGACGGTCTTGCCGGACCCCGTCGGCGCGGCGACGAGCACCGACTCGCCGCGGTCGATCGCGTCCAGCGCACGGCGTTGGTAGGCGTCGAGCGGGAACGGCCTGGTCGACTCGAACGACTCGCGGCGGCTCGCGTGCTCGTCCGCGACCCGGGCTTCGGTCACGACCTCACGGCGTGCTCGCAGACGGCGGTGCCGTCGGCGTCGACTCGGCGGGGAGCGTCGCTTCGGGCACGGACAGCGGCGTGCTGATGTTGGGCTGCTGCGATCCCGAATCGTCGTCGGGCTGCAGGAACCAGATCAGGGCGGCGGTCACGACGAGAACTGCGACGACGGCTGCAACCGCCGTGAGCACTTCGCTGCGGCTGCGCGGAGGCCGGTACGCGTCGCGCCGTCGCCGGGGTGGGCTCATCGCTTCAACACCCTTCCGATGATGATCGACATCTCGTAGAAGATGTACATCGGCGCGGCCATGAAGAACAACGAGTACGGGTCCTGACTGGGAGTGATGACAGCGGCGAAGACCACGATGATCACGATGGCCGGCCGCCGCCACCGGCGAAGCTGCTGTGTCGTCAGCACCCGCGCCAGCAACAGAAACACCAGCACCACGGGAAACTCGAATGCAACCCCGAACGCCACCGTCATCAGCGAGACGAATGACAGGTACTTGTCGGCGGTCAGCTCCGGTTGCAGCTGGGAGCCACCGACATCGAGCAGGAACTCGAGGGCCTTCGGCAGCGTGAGGAACGCGACGAACGCGCCCATGGCGAACAGGACGATCGACGCGAAGACGAACGGGATCGCGTATCGCTTCTCGTTCGGGTTCAGCCCCGGCGTGATGAACCGCCACAGCTGGAACAGCCAGACCGGCAGGGCGAGGACGATGCCGCCGTACGTGGCGATCTTGATGCGAGTCAGGAACGCGTCGAGTGGACCGAGGAAGATCAGGGCGTCCCTCTCGCCCGCGGTCGCATCCCGGTAGTAGGTGATGAGGAACTTGATGATCGACTCGGAGAAGATGAAGCAGACGATCGCGCCGAGGGTGACCGCAATGATCGAGATGACGATCCGGCGCCGAAGCTCGCTCAGGTGCTCGACGACCGTCATCCGGCCGCCGTTCTCGGTGGTTGCCACGGAGCCTGTTACGAGGTGGTGTCAGCCGGAGGCGGCTCGGGAGGCGCGGAGTGGTCGGGGTTGCCAGCTTCGATCTGCCGGGGGGCGTCGGCGGCGCTGGACGCGGAGCCGAAGCCATCGTCGTCATCGTCGTCGCGGAACGCGCCCTCGATGTCGTCCCGGAAGCCCTGCTGGAACTTGCGGAACTCGCGATACCCACGGCCGACCTGCCGGCCGAGCTCGGGCAGCTTGCTCGGGCCGAACACCACCAGGGCCACGACAAGGATCACGAGGATCTCGAGCGGGCCGATCTGCGGCATCGAGCTCCTTTCGCGCCGTTCCGCCACTGACGATGGTAGTCGTGAGGGTCGCGAACGCCGCCTCGGGCCGCCTGTCCATGCGCACCCATCCCGGGCCGGCGCGAGGCTGCGATGATGCGAGCACCCGTGCGTCCGATCACGTTCGCCCACCGGGGCGCCCGCACCGAGGCCCCCGAGAACACACTGCCGGCGTTCCGGCGCGCGCTCGAGCTTGGCGCCCGGGGTCTCGAGACGGACGCGTGGATGTCCGGGGACGGTGAGGTCGTGCTCGTCCACGACCGGGTCGCCCGCCGGGGCCTCCGCCGTCGCAACGTGACGAAGTCGTCCGCCGGCGAGCTCGCGGAACTGGGCGTGCCTCGGCTCGCAGACCTCTACGCCGCGCTCGGCTCGGCGTTCGAGCTGTCGATCGACGTGAAGGACCGCGCCGCCGTCGACCCGATCGTCGACCTCGCCCGTGCTGCCGGCGACGACGCCCCCGGCCGGCTGTGGCTGTGCCACGCCAGTGTCCGGTTCCTCGCCGGCCTCCGTGAGCGCATGTCGGACGTGAAGCTCGTGCACTCGCGACGTCGCCAGCACATCGAAGCGCCACTCGAGCGTCACGCCTCCGACTTGGCGTCGTTCGGCATCGACACGATGAACCTCCACTACTCGGAGTGGACCGCGGGGCTCGTCGCCCTGTTCCACCGCTTCGAGGTGAACGCCTTCGCGTGGGACGTGCAGGAGGTTCGCCATCTGCGATCGATGCTGCACCTGGACGTCGACGCCCTGTACTGCGACCGCGTCGACCGCATGGTCGCCACCGTGGCCGAGTGGGGCGAGCAGCGCGACGC
>DATFPZ010000177.1:0-7154 GCA_035264545.1 Acidimicrobiia bacterium | reverse complement strand
CACGAGCGCGCGGGCGTAACGCGCGATCACGAGATCCTCGTCGGTGCGCTCGACCCGGACGACGCACGCGGCGCCCGGTGAGCCGATCACGGCCGCGTGCTCGGCGTTGGCCGCGTCGTCGATCTCGACGCCCAGGTACTCGAGCCCGTCGCAGATGCCGCCGCGGATCGCCGCCGCCTGCTCGCCGATGCCGCCGGTGAACACGAGCGTGTCGAGGCCACCGAGCACGGCTGCCAGCGCACCGACGTGCTTGCGGGCGTGGTAGCAGAAGGCGTTCACGGCGAGCTCGGCGCGCCGATCCTGTTTCCGCAGCTCGAGCAGCGCCTGCATGTCCGACGTGTCGCCCGACAGCGCGACGAGCCCTGCTTCGCGGTCGACGAGCTGCTCGAGCCGGTCGGCGTCGTAGCCCTGCTCGCGCAGCAGGTACACGGGGACGCCCGGGTCGAGGTCGCCGCTACGGGTGCTCATGATCAATCCGCCCGCCGGGGTGAAGCCCATCGTCGTATCGACCGATTGACCGTGTTGCACGGCGACCATGCTGGCGCCGTTGCCGAGGTGCGCGATGACGGCGCGTCCGAGCTCCGCGGCGCCGAACGCGCCGACGATGTACTCGTACGACAGGCCGTGGAAGCCGTACCGCCGTATGCCCGCGTCCCAAAGTGCGTCGGGCAGTGGCAGGCGCTGGGCGAGCTCGGGCATCTGGTGATGGAACGCGGTGTCGAAGCACGCGACCTGCGGGATGTCCCATCGGGCGCGGATCGCCTCGAAGCCGGCGATCGCCGCCGGCATGTGCAACGGTGCGAACGGGACCAGCTCGCGGAGGTCGGTGAGCACATTGTCATCGACGAGGGCGGGCTCGGCGTAGCGAGGCCCGCCATGCACGACGCGATGCCCGGCGCCGCCCGGCGGCGGAAGACCCTGCTCGTCGAACGCGGCGAGGGCGGCCTCGAGCGTGGCGGTGTAGTCGCCCGCCTCCACCGGGTGCGCGGCCCGGCCCAACGCCCGTTCAGCCGTGCCGTCGACCTCGAACAACGCGGTCTTCAACGACGAGGAGCCGCTGTTCACGCACAGGACGACCAGTGGCCCGCCCGGGCTCACCGGCTCCAGCGCCAGTCGCGTACCTCCGGCATGTCCTCGAGGTGCTCGACGACGTATCCGTGGTGACGCCGGAGCATGTCCTCGCAGTGCTCGACGAGCGTCTCGCCGCCGATTGGCGCGCGCCGGGCGCGGTGCAGCGCCTCCATGCACAGGTGGTAACGGCTGACGTGGTTGCGCACGACCATGTCGAACGGCGTCGTCGTCGTGCCCTCTTCCTCGTAGCCGCGGACGTGGAACCGTCCCGGATCGGACCGGCCGTGGATCAGATGGTGCACGGCGCTCGGATAGCCGTGGAACGCGAACACGACGTCGGTGTCGGCGGTGAACAGGTGCACGAAGCGGCCCTCGTCCGTACCGTGCGGATGACGGTCCTTGGGGAACAGCGCCATGAGGTCGAGGACGTTGACGACTCGGTACTCCAGCTGCGGCACGTACTGCCGTAGCAGCTCGGCGGCCGCGAGCGTCTCCATCGTGACGATGTCGCCGGCCGCGGCGAGCACGACATCGGGCTCGCCTCGGTGCTCGTTGCCGGCCCAGTCCCACACGGACGCGCCGTGGGCGGCGTGTTCTCGGGCCGAGTCCATGTCGAGCCACTGGAGCTGGGGCTGCTTGTCGATCACGATGAGGTTGACGTAGTCGCGACTCCGGAGGCAGTGGTCGGCCACCGAGAGCAGACAGTTGGCGTCGGGCGGCAGATAGATGCGCGCCACCGTGCCCTTCTTGCTGAGGACGGTGTCGATGAGCCCCGGCCCCTGATGACTGAACCCGTTGTGATCGTTCCGCCAGCACGTCGAGGTGAGCAGCACGTTGAGCGACGAGATCGGCACCCGCCACGTGAGATCACGCGCCGCTTCGAGCCACTTGGCGTGCTGCACCGTCATCGACGCCGACACCATCGCGAACGCCTCGTACGACGCGAACAGCCCGTGTCTTCCCGTGAGCAGGTACCCCTCGAGCCAGCCCTGGCAGTTGTGCTCGCTGAGAACTTCCATCACGCGGCCGTCGTGCGCCACGTGGTCGTCGATGCCGATGATCGGCTCGACCAGCATGCGGTTCTCGACGTCGAAGACGGCACCCAACCGGTTCGAGTTCGTCTCGTCCGGGCACACGAGGCGGAAGTTGGCGCTGTCCCGGTTGCGTGTGAACACGTCGCGCAGGAACTCGCCCAGGCGGCGCGTCGACTCATGCAGCTCGGCGCCCGGCTGCCGGACCGGCATCGCGTAGTCGGTGAAGTCGGGCAGGTCGAGGGGCTCGAGCACCCGGCCTCCGTTGGCGTGCGGGTTGGCGCCCATGCGTCGGTCGCCGCTGGGCGCGAGTTTCGCGAGCGCCGGTATCAACCGGCCGTTCTCGTCGAACAGCTCGTCCGGCCGGTAACCGCGCATCCACTCCTCGAGCTCGCGGAGATGGTCGGGGTTGTCGCGGACATTGGCGAGCGGAACCTGATGGGCGCGGAAGGTGCCTTCGACGGGCTGCCCGTCTACGACCTTGGGGCCGGTCCAGCCCTTCGGGGTGCGCAGCACGATGGCCGGCCAGCGGGGACGAGCGCCGAAGCCGTGGGCGCGCGCCCCGTCCTGTATCGCTCGGATCGCGTCGAAGCAGCGATCGAGTGTCGAAGCAAGGTCGCGGTGCACCGCCGGCGGGTCGTCACCCTCGACGAAGTGCACGTCGTACCCGTAGCCGTCGAGCACGGACGCGACCGCTTCGTCCGTGGCTCGCCCGAACACGGTCGGGCCGGAGATCTTGTAGCCGTTGAGGTGGAGGATGGGCAGCACCGCGCCGTCGCGCACTGGGTTGAGGAAGTCGATCCCCTGCCAGGAACCCGACAGCGGTCCGGTCTCGGCTTCGCCGTCACCGACGACGCACGCCACGACGAGGTCGGGGTTGTCGAACGCGGCGCCGAACGCGTGCACGAGCGCGTATCCGAGCTCGCCCCCCTCGTGAATAGAGCCGGGCGTCGGGACGCTCACGTGGCTCGGCACCCCGCCCGGCGTCGAGAACTGGCGGAACAGCCGGTGCATTCCGTAGGAGTCGGGTGACACCACCGGGTAGATCTCGCTGTACGTGCCTTCGAGGTACACGTTGGCGAGGATCGCGGGCCCTCCGTGCCCGGGTCCGGTGATGAAGATCACGTCGGCGTCGCGCTCGCGGATGACGCGGTTCAGGTGCGCGTACAGGAGGCTCAGGCCGGGCGAGGTGCCCCAGTGTCCGAGCAGACGCGGCTTGATGTGCTCGGGCAAAATCGGCTCGCGCAGCAGCGCGTTGTCGCAGAGATAGATCTGCCCGACTGTGAGGTAGTTCGCCGCTCGCCAGTACGCGTCGATCGCGGCGACGTCGTCGTCTGAGAGGGCGGTGGGCATCAGTCGCCCTTCTACCCGTTCTCGAGCTGCCACGACCACGTCGCGGTGACGACGAGCGGCTCGCCCGGGCGGACCACGGTTGGGCCGAGATTGAACGCGTCGGGCGGGTCGGATTGCGGCTCCACGCAGATGGCGTGCTCCGGCTCGTCGAACAGGACGACGCACCGGCAGGAGGTCTCGAGACTGACGGTGATCGCACCCGGCCAGCGCAGCACTGCGGGCTGGTCACCGAGCCCGGTGAAGCAGTCGTCCCAGGGGTGCGGGCCGATCGGGACGAGCTCACCGGTCGGGATCCCGTCCTCGTCGCGCGCGTACATGGCCTCGGCTTCGAGCTCCACCATGAGCGGCTCGCCCCGCCCCGCGTTGCGACTCCACCACGGATGCCACCCGCACGAGACCGGCATCGAATCGGCGGCCGCGTGCACCTCCATCGTGAGGTGCAAGGCATTTGGTGCGAGCTCGAAGCACTGCACGACGCGTCCGCCGAACGGCCACGGCGGACCGAGCGAGGCCGAGATCACGCCTTCGCCGTCCTCCTGCCACGGGTGGTCGCGGGCGGTGCCATGGATGGCGTGCGGCGGGTTGTTGAGCGGGAGCTGGTACCGCCGCGCCTCGAAGTCGAAGCGGCCGTGACGGACGCGTCCCGCCCACGGCGCCATCGGGAAGCACCCGAAGTTGTGGCCGTCGATCTCCGGCGTCACCAGCAGATCGAGGCCGTCCACGCTGAACGCCACGATGCGGCCGCCCTTCTCCGGCGCGACGACGAGCCGCGCCGGCCCGGACTCGAGCGTGAACACGCTCCGCAGTCTCGCACGGGATCACCGATGCGTATCGGAGCGCGGTCACCCCAGGCGTTCGATCACAGTGGCGTTCGCCTGACCGCCCCCCTCGCACATCGTCTGGAAACCGAAGCGACCGCCCGTCGTCTCAAGGTGGTTCAGCATCGTGGTCGTCAGGCGCACGCCGCTCGCGCCGAGCGGGTGTCCGATCGCGATCGCGCCGCCGCGCGGGTTGTACCGCGCCGGGTCGGGGCGGAACTCCTTCGCCCACATGAGCGCGATCGCGGCGAACGCCTCATTGCACTCGATGGCGTCGAACTCGTCGATCTTCATGCCGGTGCGCTCGAGCAGCTTGCGCGTGACCGGGTTCGGCGCTGAGAGCACGAGCACCGGGTCGTCGGCGAGCACGGCGAAGTGCACGAACCGCGCCCGGATCGGCAGGCCGAGCCGCTCGGCCGTCGCCCTGTCGGCGACGAGCATCGCCGATGCGCCATCGCTCATCGGCGACGAGTTGCCGGCCGTGATGTCGGGTGCCGGCTGCTCCTCCGACTCCCACGCCGCCGGCAGCCCCGCCAGTTGCTCGAGCGACGTGTCCCGCCGGATGGCCTCGTCGCTGCGCAGTACGTCGCCGGTTTGCTCGCCGTGCTCGTCCCTGAGCGGTACGGGCAGGACCTCCCGGCCGAAGAAGCCGGAGTCGACGTTGGCGGCGGCGCGCCGGTGGCTCTCCAGCGCGAAGGCGTCCATGTCGTCGCGGGTGACGCCGAAGCGGTCGGCGAGCACCTGGGCGACCCAGAACTGGATGCCGAGCGTGTGATTCGTGTGCTCCATGAACGCGGGACTGAACGGCCCTACCCCGCCGCGGGCGTTTGTCGACATCGGCGCCCGAGTCATCGACTCGACGCCGCACGCGATGGCGAGGTCGTAGGCGCCGGCGATCACCCCCTGGGCGACGAAGTGCATCGCCTGCTGCGACGAGCCGCACTGCCGGTCGACGGCGGTGGCGGGCACGTGCCACGGCAGCCCGGCCGCGACCCAGGCGTTGCGCGTCACATTGCAGCCCTGCTCTCCCGACTGGGTCACGCAACCGCCGACGACGTCGTCAATCGTGCCGGGGTCGACGTCGTTGCGTTCGAGCAGGGAACGCAGCGCGAAGCCCAGGAGGTCCGTCGGGTGCCAGTTCGCCAGCGCGCCCTTTCGCTTGCCGACCGCGGTTCGCACCGTGTCGACGATGACCGCCTCACGTGCCTCCATTGCGCTCCCTCACTGGAACCGACAGAACCTGACATGGTAGTCAGATCGTGTTGACGCGACGCCGGCGAGCGACAGGAGGACCACATGGGCGTGACCGGTGGTGACGTTCCCGAGCATGACCACATCGTCGACACCGGGAAGAGCAGCTTCGGTCTCGACGAGCTCGGGCACATCCAGCCCGGGCTGGCGCGCATCATGCCCGAGATCGGCGCCCGCATCTGGAAGTGCTACTACGCCGGCAAGGCCGGCAATCAGCCGCTGGCGCGCTTCCAGCTCAAGGAGGCCGTGAACCTCATGGAGATGGGCGCGTTTGTGCGGCCCAAGTACGAGGAGAACATGACGAAGTTCATCGCCGAGGACGTCGAGCAGGTGAAGCAGGCGATCGAGGCGAAGGACTGGGACAAGTTCGAGACCGCGTTCCACGCCATGGTCGAGCAGGCGAACGCATACCACGAGCTGTACGACAAGGAGTTCCTGCGCTGGAAGATCCCCGAACAGCCCCCGCCTGACCTCGACATGACCCCGCGCCGGTAGCCCGGCGCACTGGCTACGCCGTGTCCTCCTGCGGCGGCCGCCAGAACAGCACGAGGAGCGCGAGCGCGCCGCCGAGCCCGGCGCCGGCCGTGATCGCGAAGCCGCTCCACCCGTCGGCCCACGAGAACCCGAGCGCGTCGTCGAGGGACCACTCCCCCGGTCCGAGTGCGCCAAGCGCGAGGCCGAGCAGCGTGAGCACCATCACGTACTCCCACCCCTCCGTCGGCCGCTTGAACACGAAGAAGCCGGCGTTGCGGTGGTTGGTCACCCACGCGACGGCGGCCACACCGGTGACGGCGGCGGCGCCGAGCGGCATGAGCAGTCCGAACACCAGAAGGGGTCCCGCCGCCAGCTCGGTCACGGTGACGAGCCAGGCATGGGCCGGCCCGGGGTGCAGGCCGAGACTCGCGAACCAGTTGGAGACGCCGGGCCCCTCGCGCATGCGGGCGAGGTGGTTCCAGCCATGGGCGAACATCACGGCGCCCACCGCCACCCGAAGACCGAGCAGGGCCAGGTTCACCGCGTTCGTGTCCATCCGAGGCTGTCCTCCCGACGTGTCCCATCCTCCGTTCCCTGACGCTATCGTCAGGGTCGCATGAGCGCCTCCGAAGCTATCGACGGCACCTACGACCCGTTCGAGGAGTTCAACCGCAGCGTCGGCGCGGGCGTGGTCGAGAACCCGTACCCACTCCTGGCCATGGCGCGGGCGAAGGGACCGGTCCTCAAGGAGAACCTCGAGGCGGAGTTGCTCTCCGAGGAAGTCGACCCCCAAGTCTCGATGGGACCTGAGGTCTTCACCGCGTTCAGCTACGACGCCGTGCAGACCGTCCTGCGCGACGGCGAGACGTTCTCGTCCGCGGGATACGCCGACGTCATGGGCGCGGTCATGGGCCACACCATCCTCGAGATGGACGAGCCCGAACACCACACCTACCGCGGGCTCGTGCAACAGGCGTTCAGCCGCAAGGCGATGGAGCGCTGGGAAACGGAAGCCGTCGTACCGATCGTGGACGAGTGCATCGACGCGTTCGTCGACCGCGGCCGCGCAGAGCTCGTGCGCGAGCTCACGCTGCCGTTCCCGGTGAACGTGATCGCGCGGATGCTCGGGCTCCCCCGCGAGGACCTCCCGCAGTTC
>DATFPZ010000176.1:0-7852 GCA_035264545.1 Acidimicrobiia bacterium | reverse complement strand
CCCAAATGGATGCGCTCTGCTGCGGTGTCGGACGACCTCGAGCAATGTGTGTTCGACGACCTCGCGTCGCTGGTGTGGGGAGCGAACATGGCCGCGCTCGAGCTCCACACTCCGCAGGCTCGGGTGTCGAGCCCCGACCGCCCTGACTCGATGGTCTTCGACCTGGACCCCGGGCCGGGCGCGACCATCCTCGACTGCTGCCGGGTGGGGCTCGACCTCCGCGGCCTCCTCGCCGAGCTCGGGCTCGAGTCGGTCGCGAAATCGTCCGGGTCGAAGGGTCTCCACCTCGCTGTGCCACTGCACACCGACACGACCGACGACGACACCAAGGGGTTCGCGCGCGCGGCGGGCCAGCTCCTCGCCAAGCGCGAACCGGATCGGGTCACCGTGATCATGCGGCGCGACGAGCGCGGCGGGAAGGTGTTCGTCGACTGGAGTCAGAACGACCGGCACAAGACGACCGTGTGCACGTACTCGTTGCGGGGCAGGTCACGACCACTCGTGTCGACACCGGTCTCGTGGGACGAGGTGAGCGACGCGCTCGACACCGGCGATCCCGAGACCGATGCGCTGACGTTCCAGGCTGACGAGGTGCTCGAACGGATCGAGCGCCACGGTGACCTCTACGCGGCGAACCTGGAGCTCGAGCAGGAGCTGCCCGCGCTCGGCAAGCAGGGCACGGAGCGCCGGTGAAGCTCGACGGCAAGGTCGCGATCGTGACGGGCGCCAGCCGCGGCGTCGGTGCCGCCGCCGCGGTCGCGCTCGCGCGAGAGGGCGTTTCGGTTGCGTGCGCGGCGCGAGCGACCGATGCCGACCCGTTGCGTCTCCCCGGCACGATCGACGCCACCGTCCGTCAGATCACCGACGCGGGTGGCCGCGCGCTCGCCGTTCCCACCAACCTCGCTCACGAAGAGGACGTCGAGCGGATGGTCTCCGAAACCGTCCACCACTTCGGCCGGCTCGACGTGCTCGTGAACAACGCCGCGATCACGTTCCCCGGCGACCTCGACGTGCCGCTGAAGCGCTACGACCTGATGATGGCCGTGAACCTGCGCGCCCCGCTGGTCGCCGCGCACGCGGCCGTCCCGCACATGAAGCAACAAGGTGAAGGCGCGATTCTGAACGTGTCGTCCGCCGCCGCACTCATGTACATCCCCGGGCTCATGGTCTACGGCATGTCCAAGATCGCGCTCGAGCACCTCACGGTGTCACTGGCCGAGCAGCTCGCCGCCGACCAGATCGCGGTGAACACCTTCCGCATCGACCTGCCGGTGGCGTCGGAGGGCTTCGTGGCCAACCTGCCCGACGTCGACCATTCCGACTGGGAGCCGACCGAGGTCCCGGCCGAGGGCATCGTGTGGATGCTGAGCCAGCCACCGACCTACGCGGGCCACAACGTCGGCATGCGCGCCCTCCGCGACGAGAAGGGGATCATGGCCTCCCGGATCCGCTCGCAGGACCGGTAAGTACCACCCGTGCGCCCCGCCGCGTGGTACACGAAGGGGGTGACTCTCGACGAGCCGCGCTCGCCCCGCGACGCCCAGCGCCGCCGCCTCTACCTGGCCGAGACACCGCTGCCCACCAGCCCCCTCCCGGGCCTCGACGCCTGCGCCGCCTACGCCGACCGGGTGGTCGGGACGCTGTGGTGGGAGGCCCGCTTCCCCGACCGCGGCCTCCGGCGCGTCCCTGGCTTCCGGCCCGGCCACGGCGCCCGTCAGGCGTTCTTCACGACGGACGAGCGGGGGACGACGATCACGCTCCCCCGCCGCTACCGCACCAAGGGCGTCGTCCTCCACGAGCTCGTCCACTGGGCACTCGCCGACGACCTCGACCTCCCGACACACGGACGCACCTTCGCCCGCCTTCTGCTGGACGCCACCCGGGAGTTCCTGGGCGCCGAGCGGGCCGAGGCGCTCCAGGAGTCGTACCGGGAGCAGCGCGTGGCCGTCGCCAGGCCGCCGCGGCTCGGGCCCGACCGCCGCCTGCACTACGGCTGGGACGAGCGTCTGCGACTCGGGAAGGGCAAGACCCTCGCCGTCTTGTACAAAGCGCGTGACGGCGGTCCGATCGCGACGACGGGCGTGTACGAGGGCTACGAGCGGGGGGCCACCACGCTGCAGGTGCGAGTCGGCGGCGCGGCGCGTCCGATGCGCATCCCCGCCGCGACCGTCTGGGACGTCCGTCCGGTCTCGTAACTCAGTGTCTTGGCGTCGCTGACCGCGAATTATTCGAGGTGAACGACGCCATAACGAGACGTCAGGCGAGGCGCTCGACGACCATGGCCATGCCCTGGCCGCCGCCGACGCACATCGTCTCGAGGCCGATCGTCTTCCCCGCATCCTCGAGGCCGTTCAGCAGCGTCGTCATGATGCGGGCACCGGTCTGGCCGAACGGGTGCCCGAGCGCGATGGCGCCGCCGTTCACGTTCAGCTTCTCCCAGTCGATGCCGAGGTGACGGGCGGACGGGATCACCTGCGCCGCGAACGCCTCGTTGAGCTCGACCAGGTCGACGTCGTCGATCGTCATGCCGGCGCGGCCGAGCGCCTGCCGGCTCGCTCCGATCGGCCCGAGGCCCATGATCTCCGGGTTGAGCGCGGTCACGCCGCTCGACACGAGGCGAGCGAGAGGCGTGATCCCGAGGTCGCGGGCACGCGTGTCGCTCATCACCACGACCGCCGCCGCGCCGTCGTTGAGCGGGCACGCGTTCCCGGCCGTGACCTTGCCGTCGGGACGGAACACCGGCTTCAGCTGCGAGAGCTTCTCGACCGTCGTGTCGGGGCGCGGGCCGTCGTCCTTGCTGACAACGGTGCCGTCGGGCAGCTCGACGGGGACGATCTCGCGCTCGAAGAAGCCCCTCTCCTGTGATTCGACCGCGCGGTTCTGCGACAGGGCCGCGAACTCGTCCATCTCCTCGCGGGAGACGTTCTCGAGCTCGGCGACGTTCTCGGCCGTCTGACCCATCGCGATGTAGATGTCGGGGTAGCCGTCGGGCGGGTCCCACGGCCCCTGGCCCCCCTCGGCCCGCTTCTTGCTGCGCAGACCGGCGTCCTGGAACTTGGGGTTCTGGGTGTCGGGCCAGCTGTCGGAGTTGCCGTTGCCGAACCGGCTCACGCACTCGACGCCGGCGGCGATGAACGCGTCGCCCTCACCGGCCTTGATCGCGTGCGCCGCCATGCGGATCGTCTGCAGCGACGACGAGCAATACCGCGTGATCGTGGTGCCGGGGACGTCGTCGAGGCCGGCGAGGACGCTCACGACCCGGCCCATGTTGAAGCCCTGCTCCCCGCCCGGGAGACCACACCCGAGGATCAGATCGTCGATCTCGCCTCGGTCGAGCTCGGGCACCTTGTCGAGCACCGCCTGCACGATGGTGGTGGCGAAGTTGTCGGGTCGCAGGTCGACGAGCGATCCCTTGAACGCCCGACCGATGGGACTGCGGGCGGTGGCGACGATCACGGGCTCGGGCATGGCAGCCTCCGAACGACTCGCGGGACGTTCGACGTTACCCGACCACGAAATAGGGTCCATCCTGTGCACGAGGGGAGCCGGAAGGCGATTGCGGCCGCGTTCTTCGCCAACCTCGGCATCGCCATCGCCAAGTTCGGCGGCTTCGCCGTCACCGGCGCCGCCTCGCTGCTCGCCGAGGCCATCCACTCGGTCGCCGACACCGGCAACCAGGCCCTGCTGTTCCTGGGCGGCAGGCGCGCCCGTCGTCGCCCGACCACCGAGCACCCCTTCGGCTTCGGGCAGGAGCGCTACTTCTGGGCGTTCATCGTCGCCCTCATGCTGTTCTCGCTCGGCGGGCTCTTCGCGGTCGTCGAGGGGATCGACAAGCTCGTGCACCCCCACGAGCTCGAGTCGTTCCCGATCGCGCTGGCGGTCCTCGGCGTCGCGATCGTGCTCGAAGCGTTCTCCTTCCGCACGGCGGTGAAGCAGGCGGCCGAGGTGCGCGGCGACGCGTCATGGTGGCAGTACATCCGGCGCTCGAAGACCCCCGAGCTCCCCGTGGTGCTGCTCGAGGACACGGGCGCGCTGCTCGGCCTGTTCCTCGCCCTGGTGGGCGTGACCACCGCCGAGATCACCGGCAACTCACGGTGGGACGCGCTCGGCAGCATCGGCATCGGGATCCTGCTCGGGGTCATCGCGATCGTGCTCGCGACCGAGATGAAGAGCCTGCTCATCGGCGAGTCCGCGTCCGGGCACCTGGAGGACGCGATCCGCGCCGCGGTAGTCGACGGCGACGAGGTGCAGCGGGTGATTCACCTGCGGACGATGCACCTGGGCCCGGAGGAGCTGCTGGTCGCGGCCAAGCTCGAGATCGAGGCGCCGTCGGTGGCCGACCTCGCCCGAGCGATCGACGCCGCCGAGGCGCGGGTGCGCGCCGCGGTTCCGATCGCGCGGGTCATCTACCTCGAGCCCGACGTCTATCGCTCCAACCCGGTGATGGATCGATGATCACGTCGTACGCGGTACGAGCCCACAACCCCGCCACCGCGTCCGAGAACAAGATCCATCACGACGACGTCGCGCGCCGCTACGGCTTCGCCGGCGGGCTCGTACCCGGAGTCACCGTGTACGCGTACATGGCGCATCCCGTCGCCGACGTTCTCGGCCGCGCGTGGCTCGAACGCGGGAGAATGGCGGCGCGGTTCGTGCGTCCATGCTACGACGGCGACGATGTCACGGTCGACGCCGCCAAGACCCCGAGCGGCGACGGCGACGAGCTCGAGCTGACCGCCCGGCGTGGCGGCGACGAGGTGATCGCGACCGGTACCGCGTCGGTTTCTTCGCGCCCACGGACCCCACCCCCGATCACTGCGTACCCGACGGCTCCTCTCCCCGACGAGCGCCCGTCTGCGACCCGCGACACGCTCGCGGCGCTCGACCCGCTCGGCTCATGGGAGGCGACGTTCCGGGTCGATCAGGCGCCGACGTTCCTCGACCAGATCGGGGAGAACCTCCCGCTGTTCCGCGCCGATGGGGTCGCGCACCCCGGCTATCTCCTGCTCGCCGCCAACTCCGTCCTGGTCGCCAACGTGCGCCTCGGGCCATGGATGCACGTCGGCAGCGAGGTCACCAATTTCGGTGTCGTCACCGACGGTGACCGCGTCTCGACCCGCGGGCGCGTCAGCGACCTGTTCGAGCGCAGAGGGCACCACTTCGCCGAGCTCGACGTCCTGATGGTCGCGAACGACACCCGCCCGGTCCTGCACGTGCGCCACGCCCTCATCTACGAGATCGCTGGCCGATGACGGCCGAAGGCGGTCGGTTCGCTCAGGCGTCGAGCCGGCGGAGCTCCTTGCGGTAGCGCTCGCCGTTGCGGACGTACCCCTCGGCGTTGCGTGCGATGTCGGCGCTGTCGGCTGCGCCCTCCCGCACCTGGGCCGGCACGCCGACGGCGATGGCACCGGCGGGGACGTCCATGTCGTTCGGGACCAGCGCCGCCGCGCCGACGAGCGCACCGGACCGCACGCGAGCGCGGTGCAGCACGACCGACCCGGTGCCGATGAGGGAGCCGTCTTCCACCACGCAGCACTCGAGATGGGCGAGGTGCCCGACGACGCAGTCGTCGCCGATGAACGTGTCGAGCTCGGCGGTGCAGTGGATGACGGCGCCGTCCTGGATCGACGTGCGGGCACCGACCACGATCTTGCCGTAGTCGCCGCGCAGGACCGCCTGCGGCCAGATCGTGCTCTTCTCGCCGATGGTCACGTTGCCGATCACGGTCGCTTCGGGGTGCACGAATGCGGACGGCGCGATGTCGGGTGCCGACGCGCCCAGCGCATAGATGGCCATGCCGGTACCGTAGCGGCGTGCTCGACCCCGACACGTTGACCGCGCACGCTCAACGCATCGACCGGGACGGCTACACGATCCTCGAGCGTGTCATCGAGCCCGAGGTCGTCGCCGCCCTCGCCGAGGACCTTGTCCGGCTCGAGCGCTTCTACGGCGTCGTGCCATCGGACAACGGCTTCGAGGGCACGAAGACGGTCCGCATCTACAACCTGCTGGCCCTCGGCAAGCTGTACGAGGCGGTTCCGGTCCACCCGAACGTGCTCCCCGTCGTCGAGCGTGTGCTCGACGAGGGATGTCTGGTCTCGTCGCTGTCGTCGATCACCATCGAAGCCGGTGAGAGCGCGCAGCCGATCCACGCCGACGACCAGCTGATCCCGCTCACGAAGCCCCACGTGCCGACGGTGTGCAACACCATGTGGGCGCTCACCGACTTCACCGAGGCGAACGGCGCGACGCGCGTCATCCCGGGCTCCCATCTCCGTGACCGCAGCCCCGATTTCGGCGCGCCGTACGACAGCGTCGCGGCCGAGATGCCGGCCGGGAGCGTGCTCGTCTGGCACGGAAGCCTCTGGCACGGCGGCGGCGCCAACACAACCAGCGAGCGCCGAGTCGGCATCGCCATGAACTACTGCGCGGGATGGATCCGCCAGCAGGAGAACCAGCAGCTCGGGATCCCGCGCGAGGTGGCGGCGGGCTTCTCGCGCCGGCTGCGGCAGCTGTGCGGATACGGCGTCTACAACGGCCTGATCGGGCACATCGACAAGCACAGCCCGGCCGAGATGCTGGGAGAGCCGCCGGCGGAGGACCAGATGGTGTGGGACGCCGTCTGAACCGCGTCGCCGGCGCGGCGCTGCTGGCGCTGCTCGCCGGCGGCGGGTGGGTGCAGGGCGTCGCGGACGCCCGGCCCGCTCCAGAAGCCCCGCCCGACAGCAACGGCGCCTGCGACTTCTTCGACTCCGCCAAGTGCCTCTACCCGTTCCCGAACGACTACTTCACCGTGCGCGACCGCTCGACCGACACCGACCGGCGCGTGCAGTTCTCGCCCGACTCGATGCCCCGCAACGCCGCCGGCGTTCCCATCGACCCGACGGAATGGAATCGCAACGACGGCTTCAGCCCGGGGTCGGCCATCCTCACAGTGGTCCCGGGCCTCGATCTCGAGCGCACCGGCGCCGCGCCCGAGACCGACATCGGCCGGTCCCTGCGCGCCAACGCGCCCATCGTCCTCCTGGACGCCACCTCCGGCCGGCGCGTCCCGTACTGGGCCGAGATCGATCAGAGCGCGCCGAGCGCCGACCAACACTCGCTCATCGTGCGGCCGGCGGTGAACTTCCGCGAAAGCCATCGCATCGTCGTGGCGCTGCGACGCCTGCAGGACTCCTCGGGCAAGACGATCGAGCCGGGCGACTCGTTCCGCGCCTACCGCGACGGCACGAAGACGAGCGACACGACCATCGAGGCACGCCGGCCGCACATGCAGGACGTGCTCAAAGCGCTCGACGGCGCCGGCGTGAAGCGCGGCGACCTCTTCCTCGCTTGGGATTTCACTGTGGCGAGTGAGCGCAACCTCTCCGAGCGGATGCTGCACATCCGCGACAACGCGTTCGACTCGCTCGACGGCAAGGCTCCCGAGTTCCAGGTCACGCAGGTCGAGTACGACGTGGACGAGCGCGTTGCACGCCGGGTGTCCGGAACGTTCTCGGTGCCCGACTACCTGACCGGCGACGGCGGTCCTGGCAACGGGTTCGACACCGGCCAGAACGGACTCCCGCAACGGAACGGCGACTACACGGCTCCGTTCATCTGCATCATCCCGCGTGTGGCGCTGAAACCCGACGGGACGGTCGCGCGCGCCAGACCGGCGATCTACGGGCACGGGTTGCTCGGCAGCGAGCGCGAGGTCGCGGCCGGAAATGTGCGCGACATGGCGAACGAGCACAACTTCGTGTTCTGTGCCACGAGATGGATCGGGCTCTCGGAGGAGGACATCGGGAACGCGGTGTCGGTTCTCGGGGACATCTCGCGGTTCCCGACCATCGCCGACCGTCTCCAGCAG
>DATFPZ010000175.1:0-5381 GCA_035264545.1 Acidimicrobiia bacterium | reverse complement strand
CCGTTCAGCGATCCCCGCTTCGTGATCAGCCCGTGCGCGTACCTCGTCGGCCTGCTGCACCCGCTGGTGATCGAGGAGCTCGCGCTGGCGCGCTACGGCTACCGCACGTTCGTGTGCGACCCGACCCAGTGGACCCCGTTCGAGGACGGCTCATCGCTCGCACAGTGGCTCGACGAGGACCGCACCGCAAAAGAGATCCACGCGCTCGCTCCCGGCGACGTCGACGGGTACGTCGCGTACGTGGATCTGTTCCGGCGCATCCGGTCGCGACTCCGCGCCGGCGGTGATCCCGCCCGCGACACCTGGATCGGCGACGCGCCCGACCGCGCCGCACTCGACGAGCTCTTCGCCGACGACACCGAAGCGCACGAGGTGCTGTTCGAGGCGTCGATCGCCGACGTCGTCGAGCGCCACGTGCGCGACGAGCGGCTCCGGGCCGCGCTGCACGGTCAGGGCATCATCGGCACGTTCGCCGGGCCGCGCGACCCGGGCACGGCCTGGATCCACGCCATGCACAGCCTCGGCCTCATCGGCGGCTGGAGCTACGTCGAAGGCGGCATGGGCCGAATCTCGTCCTGTCTCGCCGACGCCGCCCGGGACGCCGGCGCCGTGGTCGCCACCGGCGTGCCGGTGGCCGCGATCGCGCCAGGCGAGGGCGTCCGCCTCGAAGGGGGCGAGCTCGTGCGGGCCGGCGCCGTCGTCTCGAACGCGGATCCCGTGCGCACCCTCGCGTTGTGCGAGGGCGACGTACCGGACGCGTTCCGCGAACGGGTCGACGCGTGGCGGTGCGAGAGCCCGGTCGTCAAGGTGAACTGCGCGCTCTCTCGACTCCCCACGTTCACGGCCGCGCCCGATCGACCCGATCACGTGTACCGCGCCCAGGTCGAGATCGCGCGCGGGATCGACGACACCCAGTCGGCGTACGAGGCGTGTCGCCGCGGCGAGCCGGCGCCCGAGTGGTGCGAGATCTACTTCCAGACCGCCTACGACCCCAGCGTCGCGCCTCCCGGCGCCGACACGATGAGCGTGTTCGCCCAGTACGCGCCGTACACGCTGGCTCACGGATCGTGGGAGACGCGCCGCGACGAGATCGGCGACCGGGTGCTCGACGCGATCGCCCGGTTCGCGCCGGACGTCGCCGGCTGCGTGGTCGAACGTGAGGTCCTCGGACCGCCCGACGTCGAGGCCCGCGTCGGGCTGACGGGTGGTCACATCTTCCAAGGGGAATGTCTCCCGGATCAGATGTGGGACCGGCGGTTCGCGCCACGCACTTCCGTCGCTGGCCTGTACCTGTGCGGCGCCGCCACCCACCCCGGTGGCTCGGTGATCGGCGTCAACGGACGCAACGCGGCCCGGGCCGTGCTCGCCGATGGCGCTGACAGGGCATGATGGAGGCATGCCCGACCAGCGCCTGCGCCCGATCGAACGCCGCGTCCTCGCCCTCAAGGAGGCCGGCGTCTCCGACACCGAGATCGCCCACCGGTTCCGCCGGGGCCGGCGGTTCATGGACCAGGTCGCGGAGCTGGCCCACCTGGACGGCCGGGACGCCAAGCAGCGCCACCGCCGTCCGGGTTCGCTTCGTCCGGTCGAGCGGCGAATCCTGGGCTGGCGCGACCGCGGGATGTCGACCGACGAGATCGCCGAACGGTTCCGGCGCTCGCCCGATTTCGTCTCCCGCGTCGAGCGGATCGCCCGCTACAAGCTGCGCAAAGCCGCTCGCCGCTAGCAGCTCAGACGGCGATCGGAAGCGACAGCGGCGGACCCACCGGCTCGCCGAACCGGTCGACGCCGCACAGCCTCCGCCAGCCCCGCGGCACACGGCCCCGGCGCAAGACACCGGTATCGAGCAATGTGCGCAGGATGTTGCGCGTCGCGTGGTAGCGGACGGCGAGGCGCTCCGGCGTGCGGTTCACCGCGCGCCACGTCTTCCATCCCGGTAGCCCGGCCACCGTGTACACGCCTGGGTGCACGAACATGTGGAAGAGGAGGCGAATCACCACCGGCGCGAAATGCCGGATCCGGAGCCGCTCGAGCCGACCGGTCTCGGCGTACAGCTCGGGCAGCGTGGTCCGGGCGAAGGACAGGTGCCGCGCCTCCTCCTGGCGGTGGTAGCGGTTCACCGATGCCAGCAGTGGGTTGGTGTCGGGATGCTCCGACGCCAGCTTCTGGAGCAGGTCCGGGATCTCCTCGCCCGCCAGCACGAGCACGAGCAGGAACGCCGGCATCTTGATGAAGCGCCGGATGTTGAACTGCAGGAATCGCTCCACCACGCCGCCCGACACCGGGTTCACTGCCGTCGGCTCGAGCTCCTCGATGAGTCGGATGAACGCACGCTGGTGCCGGGTCTCCTCGGCGATCTCGTGGAGCATGTAGCCGATGCGAGGGTCGCTGACGTCCTGGGTCTCGGCGATGCGGAGCGCGAAGCCGGCGTTGAGGACGGCCTCGAAGCGGATCCCCATCTGGAGCATCGCCGCGACCTCTTCGCGCGAGAGACGCGCCTTGGTCTCCGGTGTGAGGTCGAGATCGAGGCCGGAGGTCGTCAGCAGCTCGTCCCCGATCACCTGGCCCTCGCCCAGCGAGTCCCAATCGAAGAGCTCCTCGGGCTCGAGCACCTTGCGCACGGAAGCGGTCGACAGACGGGCGATGCGCTCGTCGGCGGCGGGAGGTGTCGTGGTCGTCGTCATGCCCCCAGCATTGTCCGCCTGAATTGACGAGTCAAGCGATACCTTCAATTCGTTGGGAAAGGCGGGCTGACCAGCTACGATGCGGACGTGACCCCACCGCTCACCGTGGCGCCCGGGAAAGGTGAACGGACTCGGCAGCGCCTCCTCGAGATCGCGGTGCGGCGCTTCGCCGCCGACGGGTTCCGGCGCACGTCCGTGTCCGACATCTCCCGCGAGGCGGGCCTCACCCCCGCGGCCGCCTACGCCTACTTCGCCGGCAAGGAGGGGCTGTTCCAGGCTGCGGTCGACGCCGACGCCGGTGCGTTGATCGAGTCCGCCCGCTCGGCCGGTGCCGCGGGAGCATCGGCGCGCGAGCAGCTCTTCCTCTTCGTCGCCGAGCTTCGCGAACGGGTCGACGACCATCCGCTGGCGCGGCGGGTGCTCTCCGGGCTCGAGCCCGAGGTCGCCGCCCGCCTGCTGACCATCCCGTCGCTGGTCGCGCTCACGGCCGGACTTGCCGACGAGCTCGCCGAAGCGCAAGCCGCGAACGAGATCAGAGCCGACGTCGATCCGGCCGAGGTTGCGGTCGGTCTGGAGACGATCGTGCTCGCGCTCCTCATGGCCGAGCTCCAGACCGGGCTCACAGTCGAGCCGGAGCGCCAGGCCGGCGTCCTTGCGGTGATGGATGCCGCGCTCCGGCCGCCCTCCTGAAGGCGTTACGCCGCCAGGAGCGCCTCGCGCACTCGGGCCAGCCGGGAGAACGACTTGAGCACCTCGCTCTGGTCCTCGGCGAGGTGGCGGACGATGACGTCGGTGTATCCCATGGCCGCGTATGCGCGGAGCTGCTCCGCAACCTGCGCGGCGTCGCCGTACGTGCACGCCGACGGGTCGAAGCCCCGGTAGCCGGCGGCGACGACGGGGCCGGCCACGCGATCGGCGTCGGCGGCGTCGGCGCCCACGTGGACGTCTCTGCGGATGGCGATCGCCGTCGGCGTGCGCCCGTGGGCGTCGCACCGCTCGCGGTACAGCTCGATCACCGCACGCGCCTGCTCGGGCGTGAGGTCGGCGTTGGCGAGGAATCCGTCCCCGAGCCGGGCCGCCCGGTCGACGGCACTCTCGGCGGTGCCGCCGATCCACACCTCCACGGGCTCGGGCGGCACCGGCGATACACGCACCTCGCGCTCGTTGTACGGGTCGCCGGAGGTGACCGTCTCCCCCGCCAGCAGCCGGCGGACGATGTCGAAGCCCGCCTCGAAGTGCCGGCCGCGGTGCGGCACGTGGATGCCCATCGCCCCGAACTGGTCCGTGCCGCCGACAGCCAGCGGGAGGATGAACCGTCCGCGTCCGAGTGACGCCAGCGTCCCGACCTGCTCGGCGACGAGGACGGGGTTCCAGAGGGGGAGGAGGAACAGCGCGCCGAAGGGCGAGTCGCCCCACTCGGCGAGGAGCCGGCCGAGCAGCGGGGTGTTCTGGTAGTAGGGGACGGGCGTGGCGTGGTGATCGCCGACGAGCAGACAGTCGAGGCCTGCGTCGCGGGCGGCGGCAGCGCGTTCAATGATCCAGCGGGCACCGACGCGCACGTCATCGACGAGGAACGCCGTTCGGAGCGAAACACCGATCCGCACTCCGTCAACCTACTGATCGAGCGCGAGGCGCCGCGGCGGCGGCTTTGCCGACCGCCTCGGCAAAGCCGGAGCTTGCGACGGCGACAAGGGAGAGAGCTGATGGAGCTCTGGGAGCTCGAGGCGCGTGAGGAGATCCGGGACACGATCGCCCGCTACGCGCACTGCGTCGACGGCGGCCGCGTCGACGACCTTGTCGCGCTGTTCACCCCCGACGGCGTCCTCGAGGTCGAGGGCGAGCCGGCCCACCGGGGTCGGGACGCGATCCGGGCCCTCGTCACCGGCACCGGTCGCGACCTGGCCGCCGGCACCGGCGCGTCCACTATCCGGCACCACGTGAGCAACCTGCTGATCGAGCCGGAGTCGCCCGATCGGGCCCGGGCCCGCTGCTACTTCCTTGCCGTGACCGACCGGGGTGTCGACCACTGGGGCCGGTACCGCGACGAACTGGTGCGGACGGGCGACGGCTGGCGCTTCACCCACCGCCGGGTGCGCACCGACGGGGCTGTCCGCGGCTCCTGGGTCGAGGGTCGCCGGAGGCCCCGCTCCTAACCCCGGCCGCCGGGCGATCCGTCCCATTCACACCCGGTTGGCGGTTTCCCGGCTTGTCGTGCCGGATGTCACAGCGTAGGGATCGCAACGGTTCCGGCCGCGGGGGTTCCCCATTTGCACTCCTCGGGCAACTATCATTTGGGCCCGGAAGCTCCGGGATCGCGCTGATAGCGGAGAAAGCGTCGATTTAGGGCTTCTGTTCCCCAATTACCCCGATCGTGGTCTCGCGCGCGGAGCTTTGGCGGGGCCGCTCCCGAACGGAGGTAGTCGATGCGGAAGCGCATCAGGGCGGCCCTCGTGCCCCCCTCATCGTGACGGCGATCGCCGGGGCTGCCCAGCGCGAGTCCAAGGGCGACCCGAATGCCGTGAACCCGAGCGCGGGTGGCAGGTACCGGTTCCTCCCGAGCGCGTGGTTCGGCTACGGCGGCTACTCGCGGGCGCAGGATGCCCCCGAGTCCGTCCAGGACGAGCGGTTCAACGAGGTGTGGGCCGGCGGAGCCGGTTTCTCGCACTGGGGCTGCTGAGCACCACCGCTCGATACGCG
>DATFPZ010000174.1:0-3044 GCA_035264545.1 Acidimicrobiia bacterium | reverse complement strand
CGACGACGGCGCCTCGACGACATGTCCGAAGCCGCCGTTCCGCCCGCGGTCGGCGGCGAGGGCCTTCGTGCCCGCGTCGAGCACGGCCCGGTCGGGCGCAGGCCGGCTGACGACGGTCGCCCGCACGGTCAGGGCCACGTCGTCGAGGCTCCCGACGCCAGTGGCGATCGTGTTCAGGTCGCCGAAGGCGTAGACGCCGGCGCGGTACTCGGTCACGAGCGGCCGCAGCTCCTCCGCCTGCCACATCGTCGGGGTCCCGCCCACCGAGACGGTCGGCACATCGGCCTCGGCGAGCTCGACCGCCTCCTCGAGGAACGAACGCGATTCGGGGAACACCGGGTAGGTCAGGAAGCCGTCGAAGCGGAGGCCGTCCGTCCGGGATGCCTCGGCCGCAAGCGTCGCCGCCCGGGCGGGCTCGGTGACTCCGGTGCGCCCGAGGCCCGTGTCGCAGTCGACGAGCACGCCGAGCTCCTCACCGGCCGCGCGCGCAGCGCCGCCGAGGCCCGGCAGCAACGCCGGATCGTCGAAGGTGACGCGAACGGTCGCCCGTCGCATGAGCCCTGCCAGGCGCTCCAGCTTCCGTTCGCCCACGAGGTTGAAGGCGATCAGGACGTCGTTGAGCCCGGCGTCCACCATCGTCTCCGCCTCGCCGAGCTTCTGGCAGGTCAGACCGACCGCGCCGAGCTCGAGCTGGCGGCGTGCGATCTCGACCGACTTGTGCGTCTTGATGTGCGGCCGGTTCGCCAGCCCTGTGCGGTCGCACTCCTCCTGCCAGCGGCGGAGGTTCCGGTCGAGGCGATCGACGTCGACCACGGCGGCCGGGGTGTCGATCGCGAGGTCGCTCAGGAGCTGAGCCTCTCCCCCGTCTCGGCGTCGAAGAGGTGCGCCTCGTCGGGGAGCGGCCGGAGCGAGACGCGGTCACCGCGGTCGGGCACGGCGCGAGCGTCCACGCGCGCAACCAACCTGACGCTCTGGCCGTCGACGTCGGCGCTGCAGAAGAGGTAGGCGTCGGCGCCGAGCTCTTCGACCACGTCGACGCGCGCGGGGACGCCGTCGGCGGCCAGCTCCAAGGACTCGGGTCGCAGGCCGAGCACGATCGGCCGCCCCGAGCCGGCGTCGACCGGAACGCGGAAGGAGACGCCGCCGAACGAAAGCGAGCCGTTCGCACGATTGGGAGCCGGGCACAGGTTCATCGCCGGCGAGCCGATGAAGCCGGCGACGAAGACGTTCGCCGGCCTCGCGTACAGCTCCTTGGGCGTGTCACATTGCTGCAGCTTTCCGTCCTTCAGGACGGCGACCCGGTGGCCGAGCGTCATCGCCTCGGACTGGTCGTGCGTCACGTAGACCGTCGTGATGCCGGTGTCGGATTGCAGCGCGGCGATGTCCGCGCGCATCTGGATCCGCAGCTTCGCGTCGAGGTTCGAGAGCGGCTCGTCCATCAGGAAGACGCTCGGCTTGCGGATGATCGCCCGGCCCATCGCGACCCGCTGGCGCTGGCCACCGGAAAGCTGCGCGGGCTTGCGCTCGAGGTACTCGCTCAGCCCGAGCCGTTCGGCGACGACCTCGACCCGGCGCATCCGCTCCTTCTTGCCGACCTTGGCCATCCGAAGCGGAAAGGCGATGTTGGCCGCGACCGTCAGGTACGGATACAGCGCGTAGTTCTGGAACACCATGGCGACGTCGCGCTTCTTCGGCGTCACGTAGGTGACGTCGCGCTCACCGATGTAGATCGCCCCGTCGTCGACCTCTTCGAGGCCCGCCAGCATGCGCAGCGCCGTGGTCTTGCCGGATCCCGACGGACCGACGAGCACCATGAACTCGCCGTCCCCGATCGTGAGGTCGAGGGCGTCGACGGCGGGCATGTCCGTCCCGGGATAGGTGCGCGTCGCCCCCTCGAACCTGACCTCAGCCATCGTCGAACCTCCGTCCCAGCTGCTCGACGGCGCCGCCGAGCTCCTGCCGTAGTCGTTCGTGAGCGTCGCGCTTCGCGTGCAGCGCGTCCAGTCCGAGCAGCGCGGCTCCGACGATCGCGGGCGAGCGTGTGGAGCGGACGCTGATCGACGGCCCCGTCTCCGCCAGCGCGGCCTCGATGTCGGAGAGGAGCCCGTCCTCGGCGGTCTGGAGCAGGCCGCCTCCGAGCAGGACCTCGACCGGCTCGCGTTCCAGCCCCAGCCGCGTGAGCGCGACGCGCGCCATCGCGGCGACCTCGGAGACGAGCCGGCGCACGATCGCGCGCGCCACCTCGTCGGTCCGAGCCTGCGCGAGGACCATCGGCGCCAACTCGATCACACGCCGCTGGCCGATCCGGCCCGCGTGGATCGCTTCGGCGAGCTCGATCGGCGTGTCGAGCCCGAAGTGTGCCGGCACCTCGTGCTCGAGGCTTGTCTTCGGCCCGCGGCCGTCCTCGCTGCGGGCGGCGGCCCACACGGCCTCGAGGCCGACGTCGTAGCCGCCGCCCCAGTCGCCGGTGATCGCGCCGAGTGAGGGGAAGCGCGCGTGGCGACCGTCGGGTGCCACCCCGACGCAGTTGATCCCGGCGCCGCAGGCGACGGCGACTCCCCAGCCACGTTCGGTACCGGCGCGGAGGACGGCGAAGGTGTCGTTGCGGACGGTGATGCGCCGCGCCCACGGGCGGGCCCGGATCGCGTCCTCGACCTGCTGTTCCTCCACCGGGAAGTCGACACCGGCCATCGTCAGCTCCGCGACGTCGGCGACGGCGCCGTTCGCGGAACGCACGCCCGCCTGCGAGATCGCGTCGTCGAGGAGCGACGAAAGGACGTCGAGGCAGCCGTCGAGGCCGAGGTGGTGCGGCGAGCTCTGCGGCCCGCGGACGAGGGAGAGGAGCGCGCCGTCGGCGCCGACCAGCGCCAGGTCGGTCTTCGAGTTGCCGCCGTCGACGGCGAGGACCACCTGGGTCACGTGGCCACCCCCGCCGCGAGCAGTCGCTCGACGAGCTCGTCGACCTGCTCGATCTGCCCGATCAGCGGGTGGGCGAGGAGCGCCTTGCGGGCGACCGCGGGATCGCGTGTCACCGCCGCCGCCAC
>DATFPZ010000173.1:0-10752 GCA_035264545.1 Acidimicrobiia bacterium | reverse complement strand
GCCGAACGATCAGCGGTTCGCCGGCCAGCAGCAGTACCTGTTGCCGCTGAGGCTCCCCGCGGCGTGGGACGTCGCGCGCGGATCGACCGCCGTGAAGATCGCGATCGCCGACACCGGCGTCGATCTCGACCATCCCGACCTAGCGCCCCGCATCCTCCCCGGCCACGACTTCGTCAACGGCGATGCCGATGCGCAGGACGACGAGGGGCACGGAACGATGGTCGCGGGCATCGCGGCCGCCGCCACCGACAACGGCATCGGGATCGCGGGTGCCGCCTGGAACGCCTCGATCCTGCCGGTGAAGGTGCTCGACGGCACCGGCGCCGGCTACGACTTCGACATCGCGAACGGGATCACGTGGGCGACCGACAACGGCGCGCAGGTGATCAACCTCTCGCTCGGCGGGCCGGGCAGCAGCGTCACGCTGTACGACGCCGTCGAGTACGCGCGGCGGAAGGGCGCCGTCGTCGTCGCTGCGGCCGGGAACGACGCCGCGCCGATCGCCACCTCTCCCGGCGGATACGCGGACGTCGCCGTCGCCGCGACTGACGGCGCCGGCGACGCAGCCTGGTTCTCGAACTCCGGCTACTGGGTCGACGTCACGGCCCCCGGGATCGACATGACGTCGACCGCCCTCGCGCCCGGGCCCGTGGATGCATACGCCACAGGCTCCGGAACATCCTTCGCGTCGCCGATCGTCGCGGGCGTCGCAGCCCTCGTGTGGTCACAGCACCCGGACTGGAGCCAGCAGCAGGTCGTGCGACAGCTGTACCGAGCGTGGGACCGCGGCCCGCGCGGCCTCGACCCGTTCTACGGCTTCGGCCTCCTCGACGCCGCCGCGGCGCTGGGCTTGGCCGTTCAGTCGCCCGCCGCGCAGCCGGCGGGCGATGCCAACGAGCCGAACGGTGCCCCGAAGCGCGCCACGTCGTTGACGACCTCGAGGAACGCGACGATCTCGCCGGAGGGCGATGAGGACGTCTTCTCCGTGGACGTCACCACGCCCAAGTGGTTCAGCGTCACCGTCACGCCGCCCGCGCTGAGCCCGACTCTGCGCGCGAGCGAGGTCGACCCGAATCTGTCGATGGTGAGCCCCAAGGGCAAGCCGATCGCCAGAAGCGAGTTCAACACGCCGGGCCGCAGAGAAGCTGTACTGGTACCCGCCGCGGACGCCGGCCGCTACTTCGCCGATGTCACGAGTGTTGCGTCCGCGCGCGGCCCCTATTCCGTCGCCCTCGCCGACGCGCGTCCGCCGGCGCTCTTCGAGGCCGAGCAGTGGCGCTCGTTACCCGGCGTCGCCTATCTCCGTGACCTGAGCGTCGCCGACATCACCGGCGACGGGCGCAAGGATGCCCTCTCCGCCGTCAGCGACAAGCTGATGCTGCTGCCGCAGCAGGCGACCGGCGGCTTCGGCCAGCCGCAGTGGTTCCCGATCGACCAGGGCTGGTCCTACGGCATCTCGCCCGGCGATCTGGACGGCGACGGAGCCGTCGACGTCGCGACGGCGACGATGGCCGGGCCGCAGGTCTTCTACGCGCGGGCCGGCACGCTCTCGCCGGGACCGCTCCTCGCTCAGCCCTCGCCGCCGCGGGACGTCGTCGTCGCGGACATGAATGGCGACTCCCGTCCCGACGTCGTCACGCTCGGCGACGACACGCAGATCCGGATCTTCAGGAACGACGGCGGCTCTGTCTTCACCCTCACCACCGTCAGCCAGTCCGCCGCGTGGCGCATCGCCGTCGGCGATCTGACGAACGACGGAAAGCCCGACATCGCGGCCTGCGCGTCGGGCTTCGCCGGGATCGACGTCTACGAGCAGATTGCAGCGGGAGCCTTCACACGACACCGCTACGAGGCGTGGTGCGGCGAGGACATCGTCCTCGCCGACATGACGGGGGACGGCCGCACCGACCTCGTCACGAACGGCTTCCGGACGCAGGTGTTCGCGCAGGCGAGCGACGGCACGCTCTCCGAGCCGGACACGTTCTCGGGCAACAGCGAGGGCTATCTGGCGGCCGGAGACCTGAACGCCGACACCCGCGCGGACCTCGTCGAGATTTCCCACAACTCGTGTTACTTCCGGCAGCTGAGCCAACTCGACAACGGCCTCCTCGCGGTGGCGACGGAGGATTGCCGCGCCAAGTACTGGGACGGCCCGATGGCGATCGGCGACGTCACGGGCGACGGGAAGGCCGACGTCGTGCTGGCGCAGAACGGCGGGACGCTCGTGACGTTCCCACACGCCGCCTCGGACGCTCCGCGGCCGCCGGAGCCGGCCGAGTTCTGGGTCGAGGACGTCACGCCGAACGACTTCGCGCTCGAGGTACCCGTTGGAACCAACCCCGTCCTCGACTTCGGCAGCGACCTGGCGATGCACGACGGCGCAGCGCTGGTCAGCGGGCTGACGGGACGCGAGGAACCGACGGGCCCGACGTACGACCACTCGACCCTGTCGACGACAGTGCGCCCGGCGACCGGCCTCGCGCCCGGCACGCCCTACCTCCTGGCGCAGCATCCGCAGTACTACAACACGGACAGCCGGATCTCGGGCGCCGCGTCCAGCTTCCGATTCACGACCGCAGGCACACCCGACACGACCCTGCCGGACACGACGATGTCGGGCGACCCGGCGTACTGGACGTCCAGAGCGAACCCCGTGTTCACCTTCAGCGCGTCGAAGGTCGGCTCGATGTTCGAGTGCTCGCTCGACGCCAGCGCCTTCTACCCGTGCACGTCGCCGCGAACGTACGAAGGGCTGGAGGCCGGCGCCCACACGTTCCGGGCGCGCGCCGTGGACGCTGCCGGACGGATCGACCCCACCCCCGCGACGATTGTCTGGACGGTGCCGGCCGCCACACCCGGCGTGCCGGAGAACGACGCCTTCGCGGACGCGATTCCGCTCCGGGTCGCAGCCCTGAGCTTCGACATGTACAACACCGGCGCGACCAAGGAGCAGGGCGAGCCGACCCACGCGGGGAATGCGGGCGGCCATTCCCTCTGGCTCCGCTGGCGCGCACCCCGGTCGGGCACGATGACGATGGAGACCCGCGGGCCGTCGATCGACACCCTGCTCGCCGTCTACACCGGCTCGAGCGTCGGTTCGCTCGCGCCCGTCGCGAGCAACGACAACAACGGATCAGCCACGACGAGCAAGGTGACCTTCCCGGTCGCCGCCGGAACGACCTACCGCATCGCGCTCGACGGCAAGAACGGCGCGGCCGGCTACATCTCGTTCAGCTACAGCACGACGCTCGGCGGCCCTGCGAACGACGGCTTCGCGAACCGGGAGGCGCTCACGGGTTCGTCCGGGAATGTCTTCGCGTCGAACGCGGGCGCGACGTCCGAGGCCGGCGAGCCCGGATCCGATTCCTATCCGCAGCCAATGTCGATCTGGTACCGCTGGACGGCGCCGAGGAGCGGCCTCTACTGCTTCGACGTCAACGGCAGCGCGACAGGCTGGGAGTTCGACCTCTACACGGGCTCGAGTCTCACCTCGCTCACACCGGCGGGAGTCAAGGTCGGCGCAGGCCGGAGCGGTCAGATCTACCTCGTCGCGGCCGCGGGCACGACGTACGTGATCCGTCTGAACGACCAGTACAACCCCGGCGACTGGGTGCTGAACTGGAGCGACGGCGTGTCTGCCGCCACGCCCGACACGACTCCGCCCGAGGGGAATCCCACGTTGTCGAGCGTGCAGCTCTCCGGCTGGTCGAACGACAACACCGTCGACGTGACGTGGTCGGGAGCAACCGACAGCGGCAGCGGCGTCGGCGGCTACTCCTACAGCTGGACGCCGAGCGCGACGACCATCCCTGACACGGTCAAGGACGCGGAGGAGACGGCGAGTGCGGCGACGAGCCCTCCACTCGCCGACGGACAGTGGTGGTTCCACCTCCGGACCGGCGACAACGCCGGCAACTGGAGCTCGCCCGAGCACCTCGGGCCGTTCAAGATCGACACGGCGCCGCCCGGCAACCCGACGCTCTCGAGCCCGAGCCACTCCCCGGGCGCGTGGTCCAGCGACGCCACCGTCGACATCTCCTGGACCGGCGCGACCGACGCGGCCAGCGGCGTCGACGGGTACTCCTACGAATGGTCGCAGAACGCCACCACGTTCCCCGACCAGACGAAGGACAGCTCGGCGGTGAGCCCTCAGCTCGCCGACGGCGCGTGGTGGTTCCACCTCCGGACGGTCGACGCGGCGGGCAACTGGAGCGGTGCCGTGCACCTCGGCCCCTTCCGGATCGACACGGTAGCGCCGACGAACCCGACGCTGTCGACGACGCACCCATCGGACTGGGTGTCGGACCGGACCGTCGACGTGGCCTGGAGCGGAGCAGCCGACGGCGGCAGCGGCGTCTCCGGTTACTCGTACGAGTGGTCGCAGAGCGCGACCACGTCGCCTGACGCCGTCGAGGACACGGCCGGAGCGACCGCCACCAGCGGCTCGCTGCCCGACGGGTCCTGGTGGTTCCACCTGCGGACGCGCGACGCGGTCGGGAACTGGAGCGCGGCGGCGCACCTCGGCCCGCTGAAGATCGACGGAACGGCGCCTGCAAACCCGGCGCTGTCGAGCCCGAGCCACACCGTCGACACCTGGTCGAACGACGCGACGGTGGAGATCGCGTGGTCCGGCGCCGCGGACGCGCACAGCGGCGTGGACGGCTTCTCGTACGCCTGGTCGCAGCAGGCCTCCACCGACCCGGGCACGGCAAAGAGCCTCGAGGAGGGCGTCGGCACCACCACGACCGACCCGCTGGCCGACGGCTCGTGGTGGTTCCACCTGCGAGCGCGCGACAACGCCGGAAACTGGTCGGCGGCGGTGCACATCGGCCCGTTCAAGATCGACGTGACGCCGCCGAGCAATCCGACGCTCACGAGCCCGTCCCACACGGTCGGCGCCTGGTCGCCGGACGCCGACGTCGTCGTGGCGTGGACCGCAGCCGAGGCGGTCGACGGCTATTCGTACGAATGGTCGGAGGCGCCGGCGACGTTGCCCGATACGACGAAGGAGGTCGAGGAGACGACGACGACGCTCGCGTCGACGAGGCCGGACGGCGGCTGGTGGTTCCACCTCCGCTCGCTCGACAACGCCGGCAGCTGGAGCGACGCGTCGCACATCGGCCCCTTCCGCATCGACACGACGGCGCCGCAGAGCTCGATCGACGCCGCGCCGCCGGCCGAGACGGCGGAGCGAGCCGCGACGTTCTCGTTCTCGGCGAACGAGCCCGCGACGTTCTCGTGCTCGCTCGACGACGCGGTCTATCTCGATTGCAGCTCGCCCCTGAGCTACGGCTCGCTGGCGGCGGGTGCCCACGTCTTCCGCGTCCGCGCCCGGGATCGCGCCGGCAACGTGGACGCGACAGCTGCGGAGCATCGGTGGACGATCGGGGACGCCACTCCCCCGCCTCAGCCCCTGCCGCCTCCTCCGGAGCCGACACCGCCTCCTTCCCCGCCTCCGCCGGCGCCTCAACCGCCCGCGCCTCCACCTCCGCCGGCTCCACCTCCGCCGGCTCCGCCTCCCCCGGCGCCTCAGCCGCCGCCGGCGAGGCCTACACCCAAGGCGGCGCCGAAGAAGGTGACCATCTGCCACCGCGGCCGGACGATCAAGGTGCCGAAGTCACACGTGCGCAAGCACCGCAAGCACGGCGACAAGCTCGGCCGCTGCCGGCCGAAGAAGCGGCGTCGCTAGGCCAGGCGCTGGAGGGCCTCGGCCGCGGGCACGGCGCCCTCCCGGAGGACCACCGGCTGTGGGCCCGTGAGGTCGATCACGGTGGAAGGAGCCCCGGGCAGCTCCCCCGCGTCGAGTACGGCGGCGCAGCCCGCCCGGATCTCGGCCGGGATCTCGTCGACGCTGCGGGGGTCCGGCCCGCCGCGCAGATTCGCGCTCGTCGCCGCGACGACGCCGATCTCTCGAACCACTGCGGCGGCATCGCGGGGGAGGTCGGGCAGCCGCACGCCGATCGTCTCCGGCCGCTGCCCCGTGAGCCACGGAAAGCGGCACGCCGGGTTGGGGAGGATCAGCGTGTACGGGCCCGGCAGCAGCCGCTGTCCGCGCAGCTCGGGCAGCGCCTCGACGACGGCTGCTTCGTCGGCCGCCACGAGCGCCGTGGGCTGCACATCCTCCCTGCCCTTCAGTCGGTAGAGCCGCCGGACCGCCTCCTCCTGGCGTGCGTCGGCACAGAGCCCGTACACCGTGTCCGTCGGCAGGACGACGGGCTTGCCAGCCCGCATTGCCGCCACGACGTCGTCGATCAACGGCGGCGGCCGTCGACGACCCGTTGGCGTCCCGCCAGGTCGTTCGAGACCTTCACGTCCGCGTAGCCGAGGGCGACGAGCATGCTGGCGACGTCGCAGGCCGCGCCGTCCTCGACTTCCAGCACGAGCGTGCCGCCGGCCCTGAGCACACCGCCTGCTGCCCGAGCGATCGGGAGCTCGCAGCCGACGCCGACGAGCGCCTCGCGGGGCTCGTGCTGCAGCTCCGGCTCGAGCCTCCGGAGCTCTTCGGGAGCGACGTACGGCGGGTTCGCGACGACGAGGTCGAAGGGCCCGGTCTCCCCGGCGAGCAGATCGCCGTGGACGAGCCGAACACGCTCTTCGAGGCCGATGCGGCGTCGGTTCTCCTCGGCCACCTCCAGCGCCGCCGCGGACGCGTCGGTCCCGACAATGACGGAATCGGGGCGCTCGTCCGCGAGTGCAAGCGCGATCGCGCCCGACCCGACTCCGACGTCGAGGATCGTCGGCTCTGCCGTCTCCGCGAGCAGCGTGAGGCACCGCTCGACGACGGCTTCGGTCTCCGGCCGCGGGATCAGCACGCGCGCGTCGACGACGAGGGTGAGCCCGCGGAAGCCCCACTCGCCCAGGATGTACGCCAGCGGCTCACGGCTCGCCCGGCGCTCGACCAGCGTACGAAACTCGTCGAGCCGGCCGTCGAGATCGGCCGCATAGAGCTGCGAGCGGCGGATTCCCAGCACGTGTGCCAGGAGCCACTCTGCGTCGACGGCTGGAGACGGGACGCCGGCGTGGTCGAGCGCCGCCGTCGCCTCCGCGAGGGCTTCCCGAACGGTCAAACCGCGGCCGCGTCGAGCGCGCGGCGGCGCTCCTCGGCCGACAGAGCCTCGGTCAGCTCGTCGAGGTCGCCGTCGAGGACGGCATCGAGGCGGTGGAGGGTGACCTTGACGCGGTGATCGGTCACCCGGTTCTCCGGGAAGTTGTAGGTACGGATCTTCTCGGCGCGCTCGCCCGAGCCGATCTGCGAGCGGCGTGCGCTCTCCTGCTCGGCCTGCTGTCGGGCACGCTCGAGCTCGTAGAGCCTCGCGCGCAGGACGCGGAGCGCTTTCGCGCGGTTCTGGATCTGCGACTTCTCGTCCTGCATCGAGACGACGAGACCCGTGGGGAGGTGCGTGATCCGGACGGCCGAGTCCGTCGTGTTGACGCTCTGGCCGCCGGGCCCCGTGGAGCGGTAGACGTCGATCTTGAGTTCGTTCGGGTCGATGTCCACCTCGACCTCCTCGGCCTCCGGCATCACCGCCACCGTCGCGGTCGAGGTGTGGATGCGCCCCTGCGACTCCGTCACGGGGACGCGCTGAACGCGATGCGTCCCGCCCTCCCACTTGAAGACCGAGTACGCGCCGTCGCCCTTGACGGCGAAGACGACCTCCTTGAAGCCGCCGCCTTCGCTCCCGCTCGCCGAGAGCTGCTCGGTGGCGAAGCCGCGGCGCTCGGCGTAGCGCGTGAGCATCCGGAACACGTCGCCGGCCCACAGCGCCGCCTCGTCGCCGCCGACGCCCTGCCGAACCTCGACGAGGACGTCTTTGCGGTCGGCGGGATCCGCCTCGACCAACGCAAGCTTGATGTCACTCTCGAGGCGTTGGGCCTCGAGAGCGAGATCAGCCGCCAGCTCGCTCAGCTCGGGGTCGGCTTGAGCAGCGTCGAGGTCGTCGCGCACCTGCCTCCAGGTCTGTGTCAGGCGGTACGGGGCCTCGAGCTCCTTCAGGCGACGCCCGACGTCGGCCGCCTGCTTGTGATCGTTGTAGACGGCAGGGTCGGACATCCGTTCCTGCGTCTCGGCGTAGGAGCGCTCGAGGTCCTCGACGAGTTGGTCGATTGCAGCCATGAATCAAGGTTAACCCCCATGCGTCCGGGGGCTCCGCGCCGGGTTCGACCAGCGGCTGGCGGCAGAGCTGCGCGAGGCGAAGCTAGGCCATAACCTCGACGCGGCGCTCCTCCGCGTCGAGACGGCCCTCGCGCTGCAGCACGTTCTTCAGGGCCTGGATCGAGACCTCGAGCTGGTCGAGCGTGGGCTCGCGCGTCGTCAGCCGCTGCAGCCAGAGGCCGGGCGCGAGCAGCGTCATCAGGATCCGATTGCCGGTGTGCTTGCCGGCGAAACGGATCAGCTCGTACGCGATCCCGGCGATCACCGGCAGGAGCAGGATCCGGCTCACGATCAACCAGTACCACACGGGCCGCCCGAAGAACGCGAACACGAAGATCGCGATCACCATCACCCAGAGCAGGAACGCGGTGCCGCAGCGCGGGTGGATCAGGCTGTAGCGCTGAACGCGGTCGGGGAGGAGCTCGTCACCGGCTTCGTAGGCGTTGATCGCCTTGTGCTCGGCGGCGTGGTACTGGAAGACGCGCCGCAGGTCCGGGAGGAGCGAGATCACGCCGAGGTAGGCGATGAAGAGAGTGACGCGGATCAGGCCCTCGATCACGACGAACCCACCGGTGCTGCCGATCGGCAGCCAATTCGTGATCAGCGCCGGAGTCACCTTGAAGAGCAGGAGCGCGAAGCCGATCGCGATCACGAACGCGACGATCAGCGCGCCGCGCCCGATCTCGGTCGAGACCTCCTCCTCGTCCCCCTCCTCCTGGGCCGCGTAGTTCGCCGAGATCGCCAGGGCCCGGAAGCCGATCGCGAGGGACTCGCCCAGGGCGATGATGCCGCGGATCACCGGCAGGCGGAAGAACCGGTGACGCAGCATCACGGAGTCGATCTCGCGGTCCAGGTGCGCGATCTCGCCATCGGGCTTGCGAACCGCGAGCGACCAGTTGGACGGCCCACGCATCATCACGCCCTCGAGGACGGCCTGCCCTCCGATGGGTGCCGACATCGTCTCTAGCTTCTAGCCGCGGCGCGCGCCGCCCGCGCGCTCGAGGCGGCGCTGGAAGCGCTCGACGCGGCCACCCGTGTCCATCAGCTTCTGTTTGCCCGTGTAGAACGGGTGACAGTTCGAGCAGATCTCCACGTGCAGCTCGGGCTTCGTCGAGCGCGTCTCGAACTCGTTGCCGCACGAGCAGCGGACGACCGTGTTGACGTACTCCGGATGGATGTCGGGCTTCATGGTCGGGCCAGGATAGCAGCGGCGGTCTCGCCGGCAACGTTGCCTCCGGAGACGACGGCGACGGCGGTCTCACCGCCCGTGAGCGGGACTTTTTCGCTGCGGAGAGCGGCTACGGCAGCCGCGCCGGCAGGCTCGCATGCCAGCTTCGCACGCTGATACAGGAAGCGCATCGCATCCTCGATCTCGTCCTCCTCGACGAGCACGATCTCGAGCCTGCGCTCCTGCGCGATGCCGAGCGCCAGCCCGCCCGCGAACGGCGCGTTCAGCCCGTCGGCAATGGAACGCGGGGAGACCGGAGTCGACTCCCCCGCCGCCAGCGCGCTCGTGAGGGCTGTTGAGCCCACGGGCTCCACGCCGACCACCCGTGTGTCAGGCAGCGCCGTCGCGATGCCGGCGATGAGCCCGCCGCCACCGACCGGGACGACGACGACGTCGACGTGCGGCACGTCTTCTGCGACCTCGAGGCCGACCGTCCCCTGACCGGCCGCGACGAGTGGGTCGTCGAAGGCATGGACAACCGTCCGCCCCGTCGCTTCCTGAAGCTCGCGCATCCGCTCGAACACCGTCTCCGGCCCGGGAGCCTCCAGGTCGACCTGAGCGCCGTATCCCCGCGTCGCGGCGATCTTCGCCGCGCTCGCCGTCGACCACATGACGAGCAGCGCGTCGAGCCCCTCGAGCGCTGCGCAGTAGGCCAGAGCCTGCGCATGGTTTCCCGCGGACGCAGCGATGACGCCACGCGTCCGCTCCTCAGGCGTCAGCGAGCGCAGCTTGTTCAGGACCCCGCGCGGTTTGAAGGAACCGGTGCGCTGGAAGAGCTCGGCTTTCAGGAGCACGCCCGGCCCGAGCGTCGCCGAGCTGAGGACGGGCGTCCGGTGGAGCGAGTCGCCGATCGTCGCGCGCGCAGCGCGGACGTCGTCGACCGCGATCATGGTTCTCGCCGCGGAACGAGCGTTGCCCGTTCCGCCCCGTTCGGCTGATCGAGAAGGAAGCCGCGCCACGAAAGTTGGCCGCGCGCCGCGCAGGCAGCGCCCGGCTTCATCCGGTCGCTGAGAGTCGTGAGACCTTCAGCGAGAGGGCGCAAGCCATCAAGTCAGCGTGTACTCGGGGCCCGAGCCGCCCTCCGGCGGGGTCAGCCGACCACCTTTGGCGGTGATCGCGCCGCACTGGACGCAGTTCGAGGGCGTCACTTCGACGCCGCCGTCCTTGGCCTCGTAGACCTGTGCGGGACACATCCTCTCCCACATGAGCGCCACCTCCTCGGGCACCTCCGTCTGCACCTTGACGTGGTTGGGCGCGTCGTCGCGCGTCTTGTTCCCGGAGAGGTACACGGACGAGAGCTTGTCGAAGGTGAGCTTGCCGTCGGGCGTCGGGTAGCGCCGGGAGCGGGTCGCACGGAAGAGGTTGTGCTCCG
>DATFPZ010000172.1:0-2122 GCA_035264545.1 Acidimicrobiia bacterium | reverse complement strand
GTACCCCTTCCTCGCCGTCACGCTCGACGAGGAATGGCCCCGGGCGATGGTCATGCGGGGCGCCAAGCGCAAGGGCGTCCGCTACTACGGGCCATTCGCGCACGCCTACGCCATCCGGGAGACCCTCGACCTGCTGCTGCGGACGTTCCCGATCCGCACGTGCACCCAGGCGAAGTTCGATCGCCACCACCGGCTCGGACGGCCGTGCCTCTACGCCCACATCGAGAAGTGCGCGGCGCCGTGTGTCGGGGCCGTGCAGCGTGAGGAGTACGACCAGCTCGTCGCCGACCTGCTCGAGTTCCTCGACGGCGATCACTCGCCTGTCCTCGATCGGCTCGAGAAGCAGATGCATGGCGCCGCCGACTCGCTCGAGTACGAGCGCGCGGCGCGCTTGCGCGACCAGATCACGTCGGTGCGCAAGGTCATCGAACGCCAGCAGATGGTCGGCCCCAAGGAGGAAGACTTCGATTGCATCGGCCTCGCCGAGGATCCTCTCGAGGCCTCGGTGCAGGTGTTCTACGTCCGGAAGGGCCGGGTGGTCGGTCGCAAGGGCCTCGTGGTCGACAAGGTCGAGGACCTGGAACCTGCCGCGCTCGTCGGACGCATTCTGGAGCAGCTGTACGGCGAGGTCCCGGCGACCGACGTACCCCGTGAGGTCCTCGTGCCGGTGCTGCCCGACGACGCCGAGCTGTACGAGGAGTTCCTGAGCACGACACGCGGGTCACGGGTGCGCGTGCGCGTACCGCAACGAGGAGCGAAGCGTCAGCTGCTCGGTACCGTGACCCACAACGCCGACGAGGCGTTCGCACGTCACAAGCTCAAGCGGGCGAGCGACCACAACGCACGTGCGCGCGCACTGACCGCACTCCAGGACGCGCTCGGTCTCCCCGAGGCGCCGCTCCGGATCGAGTGCTTCGACATCTCGAACCTCCAAGGGACCGAGATCGTCGGCTCGATGGTCGTCATGGAGGACGGCCTCGCGAAGCGCTCCGGCTACCGGCGCTTCAAGGTCCGCCGGCAGGAGGGACAGGACGACTTCGCGGCGATGGAAGAGGTGCTCACCCGTCGGTTCCGCCGGTACCTCCAGGAGCGCGACGAAGGCGCCCGCAAGGGCAAGCGTTTCGCGTACCCGCCGAACCTTCTGCTCGTCGACGGCGGGAAGGGCCAGCTCGGCGTGGCCGTCCGCGTGCTCGAAGAGCTCGGATTGGAGGAGATCTCGGTCGCGTCTCTGGCCAAGCGGTTCGAAGAGGTGTACGTGCCGGGGCAACCGGACCCGCTGCGGGTTCCCCGCGACTCCGAGGCGCTCTACCTCCTGCAGCAGGTGCGCGACGAAGCGCATCGCTTCGCGATCACGTACCACCGCCAGCTGCGTCAGAAGAAGATGACGAAGTCTGCGCTCGACGAGGTGCCGGGTCTGGGCCCGACGCGTCGCTCGCGGCTGCTCAAGGAGTTCGGATCGGTGAAGAAGCTTCGCGAACGGAGCCTCGACGAGTTGCTCGCGGTGCCGTGGCTTCCGGAGCAGGTCGCCCGATCGCTATTCGCGCGGCTGCACGGGGAACCTGCGACGATGGATGGTCGCAATGGATGACCCGTCGACCCCTCTTGACGTCACGATCGTCACCGGTATGTCCGGCGCGGGTCGGTCGGCGGCGGCCGACGTGCTCGAGGACCTCGGCTTCTTCGTCATCGACAACCTGCCGCCGGCGCTGATACCGAAGGTTGCCGAGCTCGGACGGGACCGCGAGGGCAGCCGCTTCGCCCTGGTCGTCGACACGCGGGCAGGGGAGTACCTGCCCGACCTCGAGTCCGCCCTCGCGGAATTGCGCGAGACGGGGGCCCGCACGCGTGTGTTGTTTCTCGACGCGTCCGACGAGGTGTTGGTCCGTCGCTTCGACGCGACGCGTCGCCGCCACCCCGTCGCCGACTCGCACGGGGTCAGCGAGGGCATCGCCCGAGAGCGCGAGCTCCTCGAGGAGATCAAGGGCCAGGCCGACATCGTCGTCGACACGTCCGAGCTCAATGTGCACGAGCTGCGCGACCGTCTCCGCGAGATCATCGGCGAACCCGCCGACCTGCCGAGCGGGCTCCAGATCAACGTCGTATCGTTCGGTTACAAGCACGG
>DATFPZ010000171.1:0-7293 GCA_035264545.1 Acidimicrobiia bacterium | reverse complement strand
CCCTCCGTGCCCGTCGAGACCAGCGATCGCGGCCGGCTGCCATGAAAGGCACGCCAGCGCGTCGTGGAGGGCGAGGACGCCCGGCTCGACGAGCTCGGTGAGCGTGAGCGCGAACGCGGTCTCGAGACCGAGCATGCCGGGCGGCGCCTCCTCGAACGGTCGCTCCTTGGCCTCGGGCACGTGCGGGGCGTGGTCGGTGGCGATGGCGTCGATCGTGCCGTCGGCGAGCCCCGCCTTGACCGCGGCCACGTCGGCGTCGGTGCGCAGTGGCGGGTGCACCTTGAACGCGGGGTCGAACGTCCGGCACTCGGCGTCCGTGAGCGTGAAGTGGTGCGGCGCGACCTCGGCCGTGACGTAGACGCCCCGGTCCTTCGCGTCGCGCACCAGGTCGACGGCGGCCGCGGTCGACAGGTGGAGGAAATGGACCCGCGCACCGGTGAGCTCGGCGAGCATGACGTCGCGGGCGACGACGGTCGCCTCGGCCGCTTCGGGCCGGCCCGGGATCCCGAGGCGGCTGGACCACGCGCCTTCGTGCATGTGGCCCCCGCCGGCGAGCGACGGGTCTTCAGCGTGCTGCGCGACGATCGCTCCCGGGAGTGCGCCGGCGTACTCGAGCGCACGCCGCATGACGCCGGCGTCGCCGACGCACGCCCCGTCGTCGGTGAAGATCCGGACGCCGAGCGCGTGCAGCTCCCCCATCGGCGCGAGCTCCTCGCCGCGCCGACCCTTGGTGATGCAGCCCGACGACGCGACGTCACACATGGCTTCGCGGCCCGTCGCGAGCACGGACGCGACGACTGCGGCGTCGTCGAGCGGCGGCTCGGTGTTCGGCATTGCGACGACCGCGGTGAAGCCTCCGAGCGCGGCGGCGCGGGCGCCGGTTTCGATGGTCTCCGCCTCTTCGTCACCCGGCTCGCGCAGGTGGGCGTGCAGGTCGACGAGGCCCGGCACGACCATGCAGCCGGCGGCGTCGAGCACGGGCGCGCCTTCGACGCGCCTGCCGACCGCGGCCACGACCCCTCCTTGGACGAGGACGTCGGCCACCCGGTCGCCCGTCGCGTCGAGGACGCGCCCGCCTCTGATCACGAACTCGTCCGGACGCTCAGGCAACGAGACCTCCCGACCCGAGCAGCGACCACAGGACGGCCATCCGCACCGCGACCCCGTTGGCGACCTGCTCCGTGATCATGGACGCCGGGCTGTCGGCGACCTCGGCCGCGATCTCGACACCGCGATTCATCGGGCCGGGATGCATGACGACCGTGTCGGGCTTGAGGCGGGCGGCGCGGGCGGCGGTCAGCCCGTAGCGGCTCGTGTACTCGCGCAGCGACGGCAGGAGCGCCGCCCCGAGGCGCTCGCGTTGGATGCGCAGCAGGTAGACCACGTCGAGCTCCGGGAGGACGTCGTCCAGGTCGGTGGCGGCGCGGGCGGGCCAGCCCTCCAGGGACTCGGGGAGGAGGGTCGGAGGCCCGACGACGGTGACGTCGGCGCCGACGGCGGCGAAGGCCTTCACGCCGCTGCGGGCAACACGCGAGTGGCGCACGTCGCCCACGATGCCGATCCGGAGCCCCCGGAAGGCGTCCGTCCCGAGGCGGCGTCGCAGCGTGAGCAGGTCGAGCAGGGCCTGGGTCGGGTGCTCGTGGCGACCGTCGCCGGCGTTGACGACGGCGGCGTCGATCCATGACGCGATCCGGTGCGGCGCGCCGGCGCACCGGTGGCGCACGACCATGGCGTCGACGCCCATCGCCTCGATCGTGCGGACGGTGTCGAGGAGGCTCTCGCCCTTCCCGACCGAGGAGCTCGCGGCCGTGAACGACATCGTGTCGGCCGTCAGACGCTTCGCCGCCGTCTCGAACGACAGGCGGGTACGCGTGGAATCTTCGTAGAAGAGAGTCACGACCGTCTTGCCGCGCAGCGCCGGGATCTTCGGGATGTCGCGGCGGGTGACCTCGACGAACGACTCCGACAGGTCGAGCAGCTCGTTGATGCCCGGGGCGCCAAGGTCGTCGATCGACAGCAGGTCGTTCACGTCTCCGGTCCCCAGATCTCGATCCCATCCTCGCCGTCGTCCACCTCGTGCAGGCGCACCCGCACGTCTTCGGCGACCTTGGTCGGGAGGTTCTTGCCGACGTAGTCGGCCCGGATGGGGAGCTCGCGGTGGCCCCGGTCGACGAGGACGGCGAGCTGCATCGCCCGGGGGCGGCCGAGCTCGGTGATGGCCTCGAGAGCGGCGCGCGCGGTCCGGCCGGTGAACAGCACGTCGTCCACAAGGACCACGACCCGGCCGGTGATGTCGACGGGCACCTCGGTCGGGCCGAGCGGCTGGATCCGCCGGAGGCCGATGTCGTCGCGATAGAACGCGACGTCGATCGCCCCGACGGGGACGGCCACGCCTTCGAACCGCTCGATCGCCTCGGCGAGCCGGTGGGCGACGGCGACGCCCCGCGTGTACAGGCCGATGAGCACGACCTCGGTCGCGCCGTGGTTCCGCTCGACGATCTCGTGCGCGATACGGGTGTTCGCGCGGCGGAGGTCGTCGGCGTCGAAGACCTTCGCCCGCAGCGCAAACAAATGGCCCCCGGAGGGGGCCGTGGTGCTCGTGCCTCGGTTGTCGTCGTCGCCGGGAAGATCTCCCTCGCCGGCGATGGGCGCGCTCATGCCGTCGTCTTCCTCCGTGGGAACCTCGCAGGATCCCCTTCACGGTCTTGACGAGGGTAGCACCCGGCGCGGCGCCGTAACCGCGACCGGCGCGGTCACTTCTCCAGGTAGCCGACGAGCAGGTCTGCCAGTTCCTTCGGGTCAGCCGAGCAAGGTCTCGACGAGGTCGTTCTCGAACCAGGTGAGCCAGCCGTAGACGGCGTGCGCGGGGGCCTCCGGGTCGGACGGGTCGATCGCCTCGGACTCGGCGTCCTCGGTGACGCCCAACCGGGTGCCGAGGGTGAGGCGGGCGTCGTTGATGACGCCCAGCCACGCCTCCACCTCTTCGGGTGCGAGCTCGACCTCGGCGCGGCCGCGCTTGGTCACCGCACGGTCGAGCGTGGTCATGACGAGCTCGAGGGCGGCGAGGCGCGACTGCAGCAGCTCGGGGTGCACCAGCTCCTGCCATTCCTGCTCGGCGCTCTCCTCGGTCGGATCCAGGTACGCGGACGGGAACAGCCGGTTGTAGACGGGGTCGTCCTTGGAAGGAGGGTCCGTGAGCGCGGCCCGCACCTCGTCGGGGATCGTGCGCAGAAGCTCGACCTCGTTCGCCTCCAGCGTGACCATGACCCCGTCGCCGCGCCGATCGAAGCGCGGGCTCACGACGGGTGCTCCATCGTCGCCCAGAGCCCGTGGGCGTGCAGCCGGGCCACGTCGGCCTCGGCCTTCTCGCGCGTCCCCTCCGACACGGCCGCCTTGCCCTCGTGGTGCACCTGCAGCATGAGCCGGGTCGCCTTCTCGCGCGAGTACCCGAACAGCTTCTGGAACACGTACACGACGTAGCTCATGAGGTTCACCGGGTCGTTCCACACGATGACCAGCCACGGGCGATCGGTTCCGATCGCCTCGTCGGTGAGCGGCTCCTCGACCTCGAGGGGCGCGGTGCTCATGGCTCCGGCTGCTCGGGCGGCTCGGGCTCCTGGCCCCGCAGGTCCTCGGCGATGCGGCCCAGCATGCCGTTCACGAACCGGCCCGAGTCCTTGGTCGAATACTGCTTCGCCAGCTCGACGGCCTCACTGATCACGACGCCGGTCGGCAGCTCGGGCTGCCAGCCGAGCTCGTAGCAGCCGATGCGGAGCACGGCGCGGTCGACGAGCGGCATGCGCTCGAGCGCCCAGTGCTCGGAGACCTTGCGCAAGATGGCGTCGACCTCGTCGCGATGGGACTCCACGCCGCGCACGACCGCCTCTGCGTACTCGTCGGGCGGTGCCGGGAGCTCCCCGAGCAGCGCGTCGGCGTCGAGGCCGCGCACCTCCGCCTCATAGCAGAGGCTCAGGGCTCGCTCCCGGGCCTCGCGTCGGGTAGGCATCGCCGCGCTCGCCCGTCACGCGCGGGCGAGGTACTCCCCCGTCCGGGTGTCGACCTTGATCCGCCCGCCCGACTCGACGAACAGCGGGACCTGCACGACGAGGCCGGTCTCCACAGTGGCCGGCTTGCGTGCACCGGAGACACGGTCGCCCTGCACGCCGGGTTCGGTCTCGGTGACCGTGAGCTCGACCGCGGCCGGCAGCTCGATCCCGATGACGCGGTCCTGGTACGTGGGCAGGACGGCCGTGTCACCTTCCTTGAGGTAGCGCACGGCCTGGCCGAGGTCGCCGGCGTCCACGGGCAGCTGCTCGTAGCTGTCGCTGTCCATGAACACGTACGAGCTGCCCTCGCGGTACAGGTATTGCATCTCGCGCTTGTCGATGACCGCGAGCGGGACCTTCTCGTCCGCCCGGAACGTCTTGTCGACGACGGCGCCGGTCCGGAGGTTTTTGAGCTTGGTACGAACGAACGCCCCGCCCTTGCCCGGCTTCACGTGCTGGAACTCGACGACCGTCACGAGGCCCTCCGGGAGATCGAGCGCCATGCCGTTCTTCAGGTCGTTGGTGGAGACGCTCACAACAGAAAGTCCTTGGAGAATCGGGTGAGCACGTCCGCGCCATCGTCGGTGACGACCACGGTGTCCTCGATGCGCACTCCGCCCACTCCGGGCAGGTAGACGCCGGGCTCGACGGTCACGACGTAGCCGCAGGCCAACGTATCACGGGCGGTCGCGGCGACTCGCGGTGCCTCGTGGATCTCGAGGCCGACGCCGTGCCCGGTTCCGTGGACGAATGCGTCGCCCCAGCCGGCGGCGTCGATCACGTCGCGGCACGCCTTGTCGACGCGCGCGCAGTCGGTACCTGCGCTCATTGCGTCCCGCCCGAGCTGTTGCGCGTCGCGTACGACCTCGTACACGTGCCGGGCCTCAGGTCCCGGGTCACCGACGCTGAGCGTGCGCGTCATGTCGGAGCAGTACCCGTCGACAATGCAGCCGAAATCGATCACGACCGGCTCGCCCGCCTCGATCGCGCGGCTCGACGGCCGCGCGTGCGGCTTGGCTCCGTTGGGTCCGGACGCGACGATCGGGTCGAAGCTCGTGCCGGCGGCGCCCCGGTCCCGCATCTCGAGCTCGAGCCAGAGCGCGACGTCGCGCTCGCTCGGCCGGTCGCGGAGGCGCGGCGCGACGACGGCGAGCGCTTCGTCGGCGATCGTGCAGGCCGCCTGGATGCGTGCGACCTCGGCCGGCTCCTTCACGCGCCGCAGGTCCTCCACGAGGTGCTCGGTCGCGACCAGCTCGGCGTCGGGGAACCACTCGCCGGCGAACGCCCGCTGTTGCGCCCACGTGATGCCGTGCGCCTCGAGACCGAGGCGTCGAGAGCCGCCGGCGGCGTCGCTCATCACCTCGCGCTGCGCCGCTTGGGACACCCGCACCTCGAGCCGCGCTTCGACGCCGGCCGCCGCCAGCTGCTCGGCGGCCTGCTCGGCGTACCGCCCGTCGGTCACGAAGACGAGCTCGGCGGGTCCCACGAGGACCATCGCCGCGCTGCCGGTGAAGCCGGTGAGGTAGACGACATTCGGCAACCTGGTGACGAGCAGCGCGTCGATGCCCACCTGCTCGAAGCGGCCGCGTAGGCGCTCGGCACGGCCCGCGACGTCCATCGGCGGCAGCTGGGCCAGCGCCGCGCTCACCCGCCCTCCTTCAGCAGCGCGGCCGCCGCTTCGAGCGCGAGGCGGTACCCATGGCGGCCGAAGCCCGCCACCGTCCCCGTGACCACCGGAGCGATGACCGAGGTTCGCCGCCACGCCTCGCGTGCAAACGGGTTCGAGAGGTGCAACTCGATCTTCGGCCCGTCGAAGGCGGCGAGGGCGTCAGCGATTGCGTACGAGTAGTGCGTGAAGGCCGCCGGGTTGATGACGATCGCAGCGCAGCGGTCGCGCGCTCGTTGAATGGCGTCGACGATCTCGCCCTCGTGATTGGATCGGACGTGGTCGAGTGAATGACCGTGCGCCTCGGCCACCGCGCGGGCGTCACCGACGAGCTCGTCGAGGGTGTCGCGCCCGTAGATCTCCGGCTCGCGCTCGCCCAACAGGTTCAGGTTCGGGCCCGAGACCAGAAGGATCGACGCCATGAGGCCGTCAGCCTTCCACGCCGACGGATTCGAGCGCGTGCTCGATCGCCGCCGCGGGCGGGTCGTCGACGCACTCGATGCCGTTCGGACCGGGCAGCACGAATGTCAGGCCGCCCTTCGCCTTCTTGTCGCGACGCATCAGCTCGAGCAGCGTCGACGCGTCGAGACCATCGGGCGCACGAATCGGAAGCCCGAGCGCGGACACGAGCTCGCGGTGCCGCTCGGCGGTTGCGGCGTCGATGCGCCCCAGCGCTGCCGCCAGCTCGCCCGCGAACACCAGCCCGATGGCAACCGCCTCGCCGTGCAGTAGGTCGTCATACTCCCCAGAAGCCTCGAGGGCGTGCGCGAGGGTGTGCCCGTAGTTCAAGACCGCGCGCAGCCCGGTGCGCTCGTGCGGATCACGCGCCACGAACTCGGCCTTGAGCTCGACGCAGCGGTACACGAGCTCGGTGAGCACGTCGGGGTCGCGCCCACGAATCGCTTCGCCGTCCGCTCCGACCAGCTCCGCCAGCACGCCGTGGTCGCCGCTCGTCGGCGCGATCAGCGCGTACTTCGCCACCTCGCCGAGTCCGGCCCGGTATTCGCGTGTCGGCAGGGTGCCGAGCGTATCGACGTCGGCCACGACGGCCGTGGGCTGGTGGAAGGCGCCGATCAGGTTCTTGCCCTCGGGAAGGTTCACGCCCGTCTTCCCGCCGACGGCGGCGTCGATCTGGGCGAGCAGGGTCGTCGGCACCTGCACGACGGCCACACCGCGGTGGTAGACGGCAGCGGTGAAGCCGGCCACGTCGCCGACGACGCCGCCTCCGAGCGCGACGACGACGTCGTCGCGCAGTAGGCCCCACGCCGAGAGCTCGCGACCGAGTCGTTCGACTGTGGTCAGCGTCTTGGCCGGCTCGCCGTCGCCGATGAGGAACACCTCGGCGTTCGGCGCGCCGGCTGACGCTTCGTCCGCGTAGAGGTCGGCGACGGCGGCTTGGCTCACCACGGCCACGCGGCGGCGGCCGGCGAGCACCGTGCCGAGCTCGCGCATGGCGCCCCGGCCGACCATCACGTCGTAGGGCGGATCGACGCCAACGGTCACTCGCTTCACCGTCGGTACACCTCGAGCACGGCGTCGACGACCTCGTGGACGGCGAGCCCGTCGGTGGCGACGAGCGCG
>DATFPZ010000170.1:0-4847 GCA_035264545.1 Acidimicrobiia bacterium | reverse complement strand
GCCTACATCCCCGGCGTCGGGCACAACCTCCAGGAGCACTCGATCGTGCTCGTGCGCGGCGGTCGGGTGAGGGACCTACCGGGCGTGCGCTACAAGATCGTGCGCGGCGCGCTCGACGCCGGTGGCGTCGGCGGCCGCCGGCAGGCCCGCAGCCGCTACGGCGCCAAGCGCGAGGGTTGATGACGATGGAACGCAATCGTGTCGCTGGGCCGACGGGGGCCCCGCCGGAACCTTTGGTTCCGGTGGGGTTGAAGAGCGAAGGCTGACCGATGCCCCGGAAGGGCTCCGCCCCGCGCCGTGACCTCATGCCCGACCCGGTCCACCGGTCGGTCGTCGTGACCCAGCTCGTGAACAAGCTCCTGCAACGGGGCAAGCGCTCGTTGTCGGAGAAGATCGTGTACGACGCGCTGACCGAGATCGAGCGCAAGACGGGCACGGAGCCGGTCGCGACGGTCAAGCGCGCCGTCGAGAACGTCCGGCCCGTGCTCGAGGTGAAGAGCCGCCGGGTCGGCGGCGCGACGTACCAGGTGCCGGTCGAGGTTCGGCCCCGGCGGGCCACGACCCTCGCGATCCGGTGGATCGTCGGGTACGCCCGCCAGCGCCGCGAGAAGACGATGTCCGAGCGGCTGGCCGCCGAGCTGATGGACGCCGGCAACGGCCTCGGCGCCGCGATCAAGCGCAAGGACGACCTGCAGAAGATGGCCGAGAGCAACCGAGCGTTCGCGCACTACCGCTGGTAGCCGCCGGTTACCGGGTGGTGCCGGGCACCGGCGGCGCACCGGCGCCGGGCCCACCCACCCACCTCCGGCGGCATCGCTGCGCTCGCCGCCGAACCCGGCGCCGGTGACCACCGGCGCCCGACCCCAAGAAGGTGCGAGACGGGGTTGCTTCGGCCCGCTTCTGACAGGAAAGAAAGAAGAAGAGAGGAGAGAGACAGAGAGATGGCAGCGGAACCGAAGGAGATTCGGGGCAAGGGTGGCCCGGTCATCCGGGAGGTTCCCCTCGCGCGCATTCGCAACATCGGGATCATGGCGCACATCGACGCCGGGAAGACGACGACGACGGAGCGGATCCTCTATTACACGGGGCGCACGTACAAGATCGGCGAGGTGCACGAGGGCTCGGCGGTCATGGACTGGATGGCCCAGGAGCAGGAGCGCGGGATCACGATCACGAGCGCCGCTACCACGTGCAAGTGGCGCGACACGTGGATCAACATCCTCGACACGCCCGGGCACGTCGACTTCACCGTCGAGGTGGAGCGGTCGCTGCGCGTCCTCGACGGGGCGGTCGCGGTGTTCGATGCCGTCGCCGGGGTCGAGCCGCAGACCGAGACCGTCTGGCGGCAGGCGAACAAGTACAACGTGCCGCGCATCTGCTTCGTCAACAAGATGGACCGGGTCGGCGCCGACTACTTCCGTACGGTCGACATGATCCGGGATCGTCTCGAGGCCACGGTCGCGCTGACGCAGCTGCCGGTCGGGAGCGAGAACGACTTCCGCGGCGTCGTCGACCTTCTGGCGATGCGGGCGCACGTGTGGCAGGACGGGATGGGTGACAGCTACGAGACGGTCGACATCCCCGAGGAGCTCAAGGCCGACGCCGAGCACTGGCGGCACGAGCTCGTCGACGTCGTCTCGCACCACGACGACACGGTTCTCGAGAAGTACGTCGGGGACGAGGAGATCACGGCCGAGGACCTCAAGCGCGGCCTGCGCGCCGCGACCACCTCGAGCGCGGTGGTCCCGATTCTGTGCGGGAGCGCGTTCAAGAACAAGGCCGTCCAGCCACTGCTCGACGCAATCATCGATTACCTCCCGAGCCCGCTCGAGGTCCTTCCGGTGGCCGGGCACGACCCGAAGACCGAGGACGTGCTCCAGCGGCACCCGGACGATTCCGAGCCGTTCGCGGCGCTCGCCTTCAAGATCATGAGCGACCCGTACGTCGGCAAGCTCACGTACTTCCGGGTGTACTCGGGCAAGCTCGCCGCCGGCGGCCAGGTCATGAACGTCACCAAGAACCGCCGGGAGCGCGTGGGGCGCCTCCTCCAGATGCACGCCAATCACCGGGAGGACAAGCAGGCCGTGTTCGCCGGCGACATCGTCGCCGCCGTCGGTCTGAAGCACACCACCACGGGCGACACGCTCAGCGATCCGAGCCACCCGGTCCTGCTCGAGCGGATGGAGTTCCCCGAGCCGGTGATCTCGGTGGCCATCGAGCCGAAGACGAAGGCTGACCAGGACAAGCTCGGGAAGGCCCTCGGCGCGCTCTCGGAGGAAGACCCGACGTTCCAGGTCCGCACCGACGACGACACCGGCCAGACGATCATCTCGGGCATGGGTGAGCTGCACCTCGAAGTGCTCGTCGACCGGATGATGCGGGAGTTCACGGTGTCGGCGAACGTCGGCAAGCCGCAGGTCGCCTACCGCGAGACCATCACCGTTCCGGTCGACAAGGTCGAGGAGCGCTACGTGCGCCAGACCGGCGGCCGGGGCCAGTACGGCCACGTGATCATCAACGTGGAGCCGACGGGCCCCGGCGGCGGGTACGAGTTCGTCGACAAGGTGACGGGCGGCGACATCCCGCGCGAGTACATCCCCGCCGTCGACGCCGGCATCCAGCAGGCGATGGAGGGCGGCGTGATCGCCGGATACCCGCTCGTCGACGTGCGAGCCACCCTCACCGGCGGTTCGTACCACGACGTCGACTCGAGCGAGATGGCCTTCAAGATCGCGGGATCGATGGCACTGAAGAAGGCGGCGCGGCAGGCCAAGGCGGTCCTGCTCGAGCCGATCATGGCGGTCGAGGTCGTGACGCCCGAGGACTACATGGGTGACGTCATCGGTGACCTGTCGTCGCGCCGGGGCAGGGTCGAAGGGATGGAGCAGCGCGGGAACGCGCAAGTCATCCGCTCCCAAGTGCCGTTGGCGGAGATGTTCGGCTACGCTACCGACCTCCGCTCGCGCACCCAGGGTCGCGCGACCTACACGATGCAGTTCGACTCGTATCACCAGGTGCCCGAGTCCATCGCCCAAGAGATCATCGCCCGCATCCGCGGCGAGTAACCACCTGAGCAGAGGAGCAGGGGTAGTCCCATGTCGAAGCCGAAGTTCGAGCGGACGAAGCCGCACCTGAACATTGGGACGATCGGTCATATCGACCACGGCAAGACGACGCTGACCGCGGCGATCACGAAGGTGTTGCACGACCAGGATCCTTCGACGACGTACACGAGCTTCGACGAGATCGACAAGGCGCCCGAGGAGCGCGAGCGGGGGATCACGATCTCGATCGCGCACGTGGAGTACGAGACGCCGAACCGGCACTACGCGCACGTCGACTGCCCCGGCCATGCCGACTACATCAAGAACATGATCACCGGCGCCGCCCAGATGGACGGCGCCATCCTCGTCGTCGCCGCCACCGACGGCCCGATGCCACAGACGCGGGAGCACGTGCTCCTCGCCCGCCAGGTCGGCGTGCCGTCGATCGTCGTCGCGCTCAACAAGGCGGACATGGTCGACGACGAGGAGATCCTCGAGCTGGTCGAGCTCGAGGTCCGGGACCTGTTGAACGAGTACGAGTTCCCCGGCGACGACACGCCGATCGTGCGGGTGAGCGCGCTGAAGGCCCTCGAGGGCGACGAGTCGTGGACGCCCAAGATCGTCGAGCTCATGGAGGCGGTCGACACCTACATCCCGGAGCCGACCCGGGACATCGACAAGGCCTTCCTGATGCCGATCGAGGACGTGTTCTCCATCACCGGACGGGGCACCGTGGTGACGGGCCGGGTCGAGCGCGGTGTCGTGCACGTGAACGACGAGGTCTCGATCGTCGGGATCAAGGACACCACCAAGACGGTCTGCACCGGCGTGGAGATGTTCCGCAAGCTCCTCGACGAGGGCCGCGCCGGCGACAACATCGGCGCCCTGCTGCGCGGCACCAAGAAGGAGGACGTCGAGCGGGGGCAGGTACTGGCCAAGCCCGCCAGCATCACGCCGCACACGAACTTCCAGGCCCAGGTGTACGTCCTGAACAAGGACGAGGGCGGCCGCCACACGCCGTTCTTCGCGAACTACCGGCCGCAGTTCTATTTCCGCACGACGGACATCACCGGCTCGATCGCCCTTCCCGAGGGGGTCGAGATGGTCATGCCGGGTGACAACACCGAGATGACCGTCGAGCTCATCGCGCCGATCGCGATGGAAGAGGGGCTCCGTTTTGCGATCCGCGAGGGCGGCCGCACCGTCGGCGCCGGTCGCGTCACCAAGATCAACCAGTAGTCGACGAGCCGGGACGGACGGGACAAGGCGTGGCGGACGCACGAGGTCAGAAGATCCGGATCCGGCTCAAGGCCTACGACCACGAGATCATCGACCAGTCGACGAAGAAGATCGTCGAGACGGTCGTGCGCACCCAGGCCAAGGTCCACGGGCCTGTGCCGCTGCCGACCGAGATTCGCCGCTACTGCCTGATCCGGTCACCGCACGTCGACAAGGACTCGCGCGAGCACTTCGAGATGCGCATCCACAAGCGCCTGATCGACATCGTCGAGCCCACGTCGAAGACCGTCGAGTCCCTCCAGCGCCTCGACCTCCCCGCCGGCGTCGACATCGAGATCAAGATCCAACAGGTCTGACCCGAGGGCACGTGCGTATCTGAGCGACGCCTGGCGTCGTTGAGATACGCACGTCGAACGCAGCGTGCGGCCGGCTTCGACGGAATCCCGTGTAGCAGCTACTATTTCTGGGCTTTCGCCGTATGGGTGGGGTGGACCCGGCGGCGATGCTCGACCGGAAATCTTCGCCAACCGACGTCTGCGCAGGCTGCGCCCCCGGGTGCAGAAC
>DATFPZ010000169.1:0-2792 GCA_035264545.1 Acidimicrobiia bacterium | reverse complement strand
GCGATGTCGTCGCCGGCGAGGCGGCGGTCGAAGGCGAGGCTGCTCGTGAACGCGAGCAGGTCGTCGGCCGGCTCCTCGGCGAAGCGCCCGTGCCAAAGGGGTCGGGCGTCGCGTTCGGTCATTCGTCAGTCATTCGTCGGGGGTTCCCTGCTTGCGGGCGACCGTCTCGACGCCGAGGCCCCAGAGCCGCACGAACCCGGCCGCGTCCTCGTGCCGGAAGGCATCCTCCGCCGCGTAGGTCGCGAGCTCGTAGTCGTACAGCCCGTGTTCGGCGCGACGACCGGCGACGAAGCATCGCCCGGGCTCGAGGCGGAGACGCACCTCCCCCGTCACCGGCTCCTGCGACGCGCCCACGAAGGCGTCGAGCGACCGGCGCAGCGGCGAGTACCAAAGTCCGTCGTAGACGAGCTCGGCGTAGCGCGGTTCGAGGCGCGCCTTCTCGCGCATGAGGTCGCGCTCGAGGGTGATCGACTCGAGATCGGCGTGGGCGAGCAGCAACGCGAGCGAGCCCGGGCACTCGTAGATCTCCCGGCTCTTGATGCCGACCCGGCGGTTCTCGACCATGTCGATGCGGCCCCAGCCGTACGAGCCCACCGCGGCGCTCACTGCCGGGACGAGCTCGTGCAGAGAGATCGCGGTCCCGTCGAGGGTCACGGGAACGCCGCCCTCGAAGCCGATCACGAGCTCCCGGGGGTCGCGAGGTGCATCGGTGGCCTTGCTCGTGAGGGCGTACACCTCCTCGGGGGGCTCGACCCAGGGGTCCTCGAGGATGCCGCACTCGATCGTGCGTCCCCACAGGTTCTCGTCCACCGAGTACGGGCTGTCCTTGCGGACGCGGATCGGGATGCCATGCTTCGCGGCGTACTCGATCGAGTCCTCGCGCGTCAGGCCCCACCCCCGGACCGGCGCGAGCACCTCGAGGTCGGGCGCGAGCGCCCGGGTCGACACCTCGAAGCGCACCTGATCATTGCCCTTGCCGGTGCAGCCGTGTGCGACGGCGTCGGCATTGTGCTGACGGGCGGCGCGCACCAGATGCCGCACGATGACGGGCCGCGAGAGCGCCGACACGAGCGGGTACTTGCCTTCGTAGAGAGCGTTGGCACGCAGGGCCGGTGTGACGAAATCCTCGGCGAACTCGGCGCGCGCGTCCACGACGATCGCCTCGACGGCACCCGCTGCGAGCGCCCGTGCCCGGATCGTGTCCCAGTCGTCGTCGACGCCCTGGCCGATGTCGACGGCGAGCGCGATCACCTCGGCGCCCCATTCCTCGCCGATCCACTTCACGGCGACCGACGTGTCGAGCCCGCCCGAGTATGCGAGCACGACCCGCTTCGCCATCGGTCGGTCCTCCCTCACAGTCCGGCCAGGGTCGCGAGCTCGGCGGCGACCTTCGTGCCGTCGGCGCCCTCGGCGCAGATCACAAGCAGGGTGTCGTCGCCGGCGACAGTCCCGAGCATGTCGCGAATCCCAGAACGGTCGAGCGCCGAAGCGACCACGTGCGCCGAACCCGGCGGCGTGCGCAGGACGACGAGGCTGCCGCTGTGCGCGACGTCGACCACGAACTCGCCCATCACGCGGCGGAGGTGGTCGTCGGGCGCGCTCGCTTCCTTGGCGTGCTCGGGGATCGCGTACGCCATCGTCCCGCCGGGGATGCGGACCTTCACCGCGCCGAGGTCCTCGAGGTCGCGGCTGACGGTCGCCTGTGTGGCGACGATGCCGTTCGCCGCCAGGAGCTCGACGAGCTGGGCCTGGCTCGACACGGCCTGGTCCTCGAGCAGGCGCGAGATGCGATGCTGGCGTTGGGGCTTGCCGAGCGTCGCCATCACGCGGTTCCTCCGTGTGCGAGGTCTGCGAGCAGCGCCCGGACCGCGTCCATCCGGTTCGCCGCCTGCTGCCACACCAGCGAGGCGCGCCCGTCGATCACCTCGGCGGTCACCTCTTCGCCACGATGTGCAGGCAGGCAGTGCAGGAACACGGCTTGTTCCCCCGCCGCCGTCATCAGGTCGGCGTCGACCCGGTACCCGCGGAACGCCGCCTGGCGTGCCGCCGACTCGTCTTCTTGTCCCATCGACGTCCACACGTCGGTGTACACGGCGTCTACGCCCTTCACAGCTTCGTACGGGTCGACGGCCACCTCGATCACTCCGCCGAGGTTGCCGGCACGCTCCACCACGTCGTCGTCGAGCTCGTACCCGGGCGGCGACGCGACGGTGAGCTCGATGCCGCAGAGCGCGGACGCGAACGCGAGCGACGCGGCGACGTTGTTCCCATCACCCACGAACACGACCCGGCGCCCGTCGAGCGACCCCAGGTGCTCGCGCAGCGTCAGCACGTCAGCCAGTGCCTGACACGGATGCGCCCGATCCGACAGGAGGTTCACCACCGGGATGTCCACCGCCGCCGCCATGGCTTCGAGCGTGGTGTGGTCGAACACCCGGGCGGCGAGGATCGTGCAGTAGCCGGCCAGCGTGCGAGCGACGTCCTCGACGCTCTCCCGCACCCCGATCCCGACCTCGTCGGGGCGGATGTAGATCGGGTGCCCACCGAGCCCGACCACGGCCATCTCGGTCGAGCTGCGCGTTCGGGCCGAGGGTTTCTCGAACAGGAGCGCGACGCCCTCACCGGCGAGCGCGGACGGCACCGCGGCGGGGTCCTGCTTCCACGCCTGCGCCCGGTCGAGGAGCGCGGCGAGTCGATCGGGGGTGAGCGCGTCGACCTCGAGGAAGTCGGTCGTCATGGCTTCCGCTCCCCCGTCTCGCGCAGGACGGTGTCGAGGATCCGGACGGCCTCGG
>DATFPZ010000168.1:0-7051 GCA_035264545.1 Acidimicrobiia bacterium | reverse complement strand
ACGCGTCCCGCGAAGTCGCCCTGGGCGACGATCACCTTCGAGCCGGAGTCGGCCAGCTGGTGGCGCAGGAAGTCACCCTTGTACGCGGTGTTCACCGGCACCTGGACCGCGCCGAGCTTCAGCGCGGCGAAGAAGCTGACGGCCTGGGCGGGACCGTTCTCGAGGAGCGTGGCAACGCGGTCGCTCTTGCCCACGCCGAGCCCGGCGAGCGCGCGAGCGAGCCGGTTGCTCTCGGCCTCCATGCGGCGGGCGGTGTACTCGTCACCCTCGAAATCGAGGTACGGCCCGTCAGGATCGGCGGCGAGGCGGCGCATGAGCGCCTCGAGCACGGTCGTCTGCGGCCGCTCACCCACAGACCTGACACTACCGTCAGGGTCGGATGCCGTGGTGACGGGCCGGTTCGGGAGGCTCGGACCCGCGCTGGGAAGTGAGCCGCAGTGCCGCCAGCAGCGCGTTGCGGAGCTCGCGGGGTTCGATCACCTCGTCGTAACTCATCGTGTCGGCTGACGAATACGCGCCGCCGAGCTCGGCGTGATCGAGAACTCGCTGCGCGTCGTCGCCGACGCCGGCCGCGGCGCCACCGCCGGCCGCCGGCATCGCGCCGAGGCGGGCGCCGGGCAACGCCAACGTGACCGTCTGACGATCGAACGGGTTCATCGCCATCAGCGAACTGCCGAACCCGTATGCCTTGCGCAGCGTGACGTGCAACTTCGGCGAGCGCACCCGCGCCTGCGCCGCGAACATTCGGGCCGCGTGGCGCAGGACGCCGCTGCGCTCGGCGGCCGTGCCGGCGAGCACGCCCGGATTGTCGGCGAGGAACACCAGCGGCAGATGGAACGCGTCAGCAACGTCGATGAAATGCGCCGCCTTGTCGGCCGCATCACTGTCGATGGCGCCCGCCTTGGCCGCCGGCTGGTTCGCCACGATCGCCACCGGCGCGCCACCGAGCCGGGCGAGGACGGTGACGATCGGCCGCCCGAACGCGGGCTCGACCTCGAGCACCGAGCCGCGGTCTGAAAGCAGCTCCACGACTCGCAGCACGTCGTAGCCGCGGCGGGGGTCGGCCGGGATGAGGTCGCTCAGCGCATCGACGTCGCGCGGCGCGGTGTCGTCGGCGCCTGCGAGACCGGGCGGGAACTGCCACGCGTTGGACGGCAAGTACCCGAGGTACCGGCGGACGAGGTCGAGCGCGTCCCGGTCGTCGAGCGCGGCGTTGTGTGCGACGCCGCTCACCGTCGTGTGCACGGCGGTCCCGCCGAGGTCGTCCTTGGTGACCTCCTCGCCCGTCGCCTCCTTCACGAGCGGTGGCCCGGCCGAGAACAGCGACGCGCCCTCGACCATCACGACGAAGTCCATGAGCGGCGCGGTGAGCGCACCGTGCCCCGCCGACGGTCCCATGACGACCGCGACCGTCGGCACCAAACCCGAGAGATGCGCCAGCGTCTGGAGGTCGTTCGGCGCCCGGCCCCTCCGCTCGAACGCGTTCTGCGTCCGTTCGCCGGCGCCCTCGAGCAGCATGACGAGCGGGACGCGCTCCTGCCGGGCCAGCTCGGCGAGTCGCTGGCGCTTCGCGGTGGTGCCCAGCCCGATCGAGCCGCCCATCACCGTGAAGTCTTCGGCGCCGACCAGGACGGGCCGACCGTCGACGAGCCCGTGCCCGGCGATCAGCCCGTCGGCCGGCACCGGAGGCACGACACCCCGGTGCACCGACCCCACGAGCGTGCCCAGCTCGACGAACGTGTCGTCGTCGAGCAGCCGGTCGACGCGTCCCCGGGCGTCGAGGCGGCCGTCCCGGTGATGCTGCTCGAGGCGCTCGCTGCCGCCCATCGCCCGGGCCGTGTCGCGCCGCTGCTCGAGATCCTTGAGCAGCTCGTCCCAGTCGCTCATTCCGCGATCGTCGCAGCCACCGCGTCGGCGTGCTCGTCGACCGAGCCGAGCACGGTGTCGAGCACCCACGCCCGCTTCAGGTACAGATGCACGTCGACCTCCCACGTGAAGCCCATGCCCCCGTGCACCTGGGTGGCCGTCTTGCCGTTTGTGATCGCGGCGTCACCCGCGAGCATCTTGGCGCCGGCGACGGCGCGGGCGACGTCCCCGACGTCCGGGTCGTCCAGCGTGCACGCCGCCGCGTGCACCGACGCGCGCGCCACTTCGGCGCGGACGAGCATGTCGGCAAGGAGGTGCTTGACCGCTTGGAACGAACCGATGGGCCGGTCGAACTGCCGCCGTTCCTTGGCGTATGCAACCGAGAGGTCGGTGCACGCCTCGGCGGCACCGACAAGGAACGCCGCCGTCACCACCGCGCCCTCGAGCCGCCACCGGGCCACGAGATCGGCGTCGCCGACCGGTTCACCCGCCGGAAGCTGCTCGACGCGATGGACGGGCGTGAGCGGGTCCAGCGGCCGGACCACCGGGGCCGCACCGGCGATCTTGCCGGCCGCCACCGACTGCACGCCGTCGTCGTCGACGACCAGCAGCGTGTCCAGCACTTCGAGGTGCTCCACCTTCCACGGCGGTCGACGGTGCGTGACCTCGAGGCCACCGGCGACGCCGTCGACGAGCCCGTTCGCGAGGTACAGCCACACCAGCGGCCCGGGCACGACCGCCCGGCCGAGCTCCTCGAACACGACGGCGGCGTCGGCGACGCCGAAGCCGTCTGAGCGCAGCGAGAAGACGCCGGCCTCGGCGAGCTCGGCGTGCGCGGCGCGGTCGAATCCGTCGCGAACGCGCTTGATCGGGAACCGGCCTTCACACAGGCTGCGGATCCCGTCGCGCAGCGCGACCTGGTCGTCGCTCAGCTCGAAGTCCACTGCTGCTCCCTCGGGAGGCCGAGCAGACGCTCCGAGATGATGTTGCGCTGGATCTGGGAGGTCCCCGCGGCGATCGTCAGCGCCAGTGTGCGGAGCCGCTCGACGACGAACTCGTTGTCGATATCGAGGGCGCTGCGGTCGAGGACGCGCACCGACAGGTCGCCGAGCTTCTGGCGGCTCTCCGAATAGGCGAGCTTCACCATCAACGCGCCGTCACCCGGCGAGCCGTCGCGCGCCGCGCGCGTCACGTTCCGCTTCGTGAGCGCCCACACGCCGTCGAGCTCGGCGACCACATGGCCGAGCTCGTGCCGGTGGGCCGGGTCGCGCGCGAGGCCGGCGAGATCCTCAGCCATGCGACGCGCCTCCACGAGCTCGCTGACAAACGCCGTCCCTCGTTCGAACGCGAAGGTCACCTGCGTGATGCGCCAGCCGTCGTTCTCGGCGCCAACCCGATTGGCGACCGGCACTCGCACGTCGTCCAGGAACACCTCGCAGAACTCGGACGAGCCCAGCACGGTATCGATGGGCCGCACATCGATCCCGGGTGTGTCCATCGGCAGGATCAGCCAGCTGATCCCCCGGTGCTTGGGCGCGTCGGGATCGGTGCGCACGAGCAGTTCGCCGTAGTCGGCGACGTGCGCGAACGAGCACCAGATCTTCTGGCCGTTCACGACGTAGTCGTCACCGTCGCGCACCGCGCTCGTGCGGAGGGCGGCGAGGTCGGAGCCGGCGCCCGGCTCCGAGAAGCCCTGGCACCACACTTCGTCGCCCCGCAGGATCTCCGGCAGATAGCGGCTCTTCTGCTCGTCGCTGCCTTCGGTCATGATCGTCGGGCCAGCGTGCAACGAGCCCACGAAGTTCACGCCGACGTATGGAGCCCGAGCCCGGGTCGTCTCCTCGAGGAAGACGAGCTGCTCCGACGGCGACGCGTCCCGCCCGCCGTACGCCTTCGGCCAGTTGATCCCGGCGTACCCGGCGTCGAACAGGCGGCGCTGCCAGTCGGTGTCGAATCGGCGCCGGCCCGCCCAGTCGTCCCAGCTCGGGCGGCTCGGCAACTCGGGCAGGGTGCCCTCGAGCCAGCCCCGCAGCTCGGCCCGGAACGCCTCGTCCGACTCGGAGTACCGGAGATCCATGTGGCGGGAGTGTACGGGGTGAATCTGACGAGGCGTCAGGCGAGCAGTCCGGCACGAAGCGACGCGAGCGCCTCGGGGGCGACCCCGTGAGCTTCGAGGTAGCCGTCGATGGACCCGTGCTCGGCGCGCAGCCGGGTGAGTACCGAGAGCATCGTGGCGGCCTCGGCCATGGCCAGCGCCTCGCCGTAGGCGTCGAGTTGCACCTCGGCCGACGCGCCGCGCGCCTCGGCGCGCACGCGATTGCGTTCGGCGAGCACGGCGGTGAACCCCCCCAGGTCCCGGAAGTTGGCGGGACCCTCGAGCTCGATATGGCGCGTCGTGCTCAGAGGTCGAGCTCGAGCATGCGGATGGCGTTGCCGCGGACGAGCTTGCATACGACGTCGTCGGGAAGCCCGGCCATCAGCTCCTGCGCCACCTTCTTCGTGTGCGGCCACGTGGAGTCGGTGTGCGGGTAATCGGTCTCGAACGTCGTGTTGTCGACACCGATCGTCTGGAGCGATTCGATGCCGTGCCGGTCCCGGAAGAAGCACCCGAACACTTGGCGGTAGTAGTAGGTGGATGGCGGCTCCGGCACGATGTCGCGCACGCCGCCCCAGGCGCGATGCTCGAGCCACACGTCGTCGGCACGCTCGAGGATGTACGGGATCCAACCGATCTGACCCTCGCTGTACGCGAGCTTGAGCTCGGGGAACCGAACGAGCACACCCGAGAACAGGAAGTCAGTCAGCGACGACATGGCATTGCCGAAGCTCAGCGTGGCTGCGACCGCCACCGGCGCGTCGGCGGAGGTCGCCGGCATCCGCGACGACGATCCGATGTGCATGCACACGACCGTCCCCGTCTCCGCGCACGCGGCGAAGAACGGGTCCCAGTCGCCCGTGTGGATGCTCGGCAGCCCGAGGACCGCCGGGATCTCGCTGAAGCACACGGCGCGCGCGCCACGCGCGGCGTTGCGGCGCACCTCGGCCGCCGCCAGCTCGGCGTCCCAGAGCGGGATGATCGGCAGCGGGATCAGACGGCCGCCGCTGTCGGCGCACCATTCGTCGACCATCCAGTCGTTGTACGCGTAGACGCACGCCTCGGCGAGCTCACGGTCCTTCGCCTCCAGGAACGTCTGGCCGCAGAAGCGCGGGAACGTGGGGAACGAGAGCGACGCCTCCACCCAGTTCAGCTCCATGTCGTCGACCCGGGCCTTCGGCTCGTAGCAGCCGGGGCGCATCTCGTCGTAGGTCATGGGCGTCATGGTCATCTCGTCGCGCTCGTAGCCGACGGCGGCGACGTGCCGCTTGTGGATGTAGACGAGGTCCTCGTAGACCCAGCAGTCGGCCTGCGGCCCATCGGGGTCGAAGGTCTGCTCGTATGTGCCGCCGCCGACGTGCCGCATGCTGCCGATGCCGCGCCGCTCGACTCGGGGGGCCTTGGCGCGGTGCTTCGCCGGGAGCCATCGTTCCCACACGTGCGGCGGCTCGACGACGTGGTCGTCGACGCTCACGATCTTCGGGAAGTCGTCCGCCACCGGGCTCCTCCACGCGCTGATCTGACGGGTCGTCAGATGCTACCCGCGGCCGGCCGGAGAGCGATCAGTCGCACTTCGTGTCGCTCGGCGGTGGCTGGAGGTCGACGAGGTACTTCGCCACCTTGTCGTCGACGCACGTCTTGCCGGCGGTCGCGAAGGACGTGTGCTGCGTGCCCTCGGCCGTGAGGAGCACGCCCGACGACAGCTCGCCGGCGAGCCCCTGCGCCCACTTCAGCGGGGTGGCGGGATCGTTGGTGGTGCCGATGACGAGGATCGGGGGCGTGCCATCGACCCGGATCGGCGCCAGGCTCTTCACCGGAGGCACGGGCCAGTACGCGCAGATCAGTCCGGCGTTGAGGAGCGAGACACCGACGCGGGGCGCGGCAGCACGGAACTGCGCCTCCGCAGCCTCGTAGGCGTCGGGTCCGCCCACCGGCGGCCCGTCCCGACAGCCGATGGCCCAGAACGCGGGCTGCGAGGAGTCGTAGCTGCCGTCGTCGTGACGGCCCGTGTATTCATCCGAGAGCGCGAGCAGGCGTTCGCCGTCGCCACGCTGCGCGGCGACGAGCGCCTGCTCCAGCTGCGGATATCCCAGCCGGCCCGAATACAGCGCTTGCGCGACGCCGAGGTCGAACTCGCCCCCGCCCAGCGTCCGACCGTCGCCGGCAGCCAGCGGCTGCGCGTCGACCTGGGCCGCGAGCTGATCGAACGCGCCGGCCGAGTCACCGGCGTTGTAAAACGGGCAGCGCCGGTTCGCCGAGCAGTTCGCGAGGAACGCGTCGAGCGAGCGCTCGAAGCCGCCGGCTTGCTCGGAACCGATCTCGACCGCGCTCAGGTTCGGGTCGATGGCGCCGTCGAGGACGAGCGCCCGCACCTTCTTCGGGAACAGCTCGGCGTAGAGCGTGCCGAGGTAGGTCCCGTACGAGTACCCCACGTACGTGAGCTTCTTGTCGCCCACGGCCTGGCGAATGCGATCCATGTCGCGCACCGTGCTCTCACTCGAGACGTACGGCAGCACGTCGCCGCTGCGCGCCTCGCACGACTGGGCGAGCTGCTGGAGGCGGGTGGAGAGGTCGGCGCGCTCGGCCGGAGTGTCGGGCGAGTAGTCGGCGGAGAAAACGCCGTCGAGGTTGTCCTCGCATTTCACGGGGCTCGTCTCGCCGCTCCCCCGCGGGTCGAACCCGACGATGTCGAAGCGCTCCGTGATCTCATCGGGGAGGATGCTGGCGAAGTCCCGGGCGAACTCCGTGCCGGGGGCGCCGGGACCGCCCGGGTTCATGAGCAACGAGCCGATGCGCTTCTTCGAGTCGGTAGCGCGCACCCGCAACAGCGCGACTTTCATCGTCCTGCCCTTGTCCGGTTGCGCGTAGTCCAGAGGCACCGTGAGCTTGGCGCACTCGCTGTCGTCGTCGCAGCGCTTCCAGTCGAGCTTCGGTGTCCGCGCCGTCGCCGCTGATGCGTGCGTCGTCGCACCGGCGAGGTGTGCGGTGGATACGAGACCGAGCGATGCGATCGCGACGCAGAGCGCGGCAGAAAGAGCCCGGCGGAGCTGCACGACGTCGGAGCTTACGGCCGAAAACTCACGCGAAGAC
>DATFPZ010000167.1:0-3777 GCA_035264545.1 Acidimicrobiia bacterium | reverse complement strand
GGCGGGGCCGGGTGATGGCGCGCCTGCGCGTCGGAGAGCCCGTCGACGCCGGCTCACTCGACGCCGACGCGCTGGTGTCGCTGGTCGACGACGGCTTGGCCGTGGTCGACGACGCCGTGGCGCGACTTCCCTGACTATTCGACCGCGATCGGCACGGTCAGGATCAGCTCTGCTACCTCGGCCGGCGCGTCGAGCTGCGGGAAGTGTCCGGTACCGGCCACGCTGAACGCGTCGGAGCGGGGAAACAGCGCCGCGAGCACCCGGCCCTGCTGCGGCGTCAAGTACTCGTCGTGCTCGCCGAATGCGGTCCGCACGGGAGCGGGGAACGATTGCAGCTCCGACGTCCGGTCGGTGTTGGCGAGCACCGCCGCGTTCAAGTCGGCGTTCAACCGGAGGAAGGGACCGAGGGTGCTGGGGTGGTCCTCGAACTGCCGGTACAGCAGGGGGACGAACTTCCTCCGGACCAATTCGTGCTCGATGAAGCCGCCGACCTGGAAGTCGTAGAGCCACCGAAACTCGCGGGGTGACTCGGCGAAGTGATCGGTGAGCCGCTGGAACTCAGGGGTGGAGAAGAGGCGAATGGCCTCCGGCGGGTTCGGCGGCGCGTCGGGTAGCAGGCTGTAGAAGGTATTGAGCGCAACGATCGCGGCAACGCGATCGGGATGATCGAGCGCCCAGTTGATCGCCGCCGGTCCCGAGGCGTCGTGGGGAACGAGAACGACGCGGTCGAGTGCGAGACCTGTCACCACCGCGTCGAGATCGTCCTTCTGGTTGGCGAACGTGTACTCGTAATCGCGCGGCTTGTCGGACTCACCCCAGCCGAGGAAGTCGAACACCACGACGTGGCGCTCGCGCAGGTGAGGAACGAGCCGGTCGTACAGGTGGTGATTGTCCGGGAAGCCGTGCATGAGGACGATCGTCGGGCCCGCCCCGCGCTGTTCACGCGCGTGGATCCGGTAGGGCCCCCGCTGGACCCAGCGGTCCCGGAAGCGGTCAGCCGTCCCTGCTTCGTCGGGGCCGGCGGTGGAGGCGGAACCGGCCGCGGCCCACGCGGTCGGGAGGACGAGGGCCATGGCAGTGGTGACGAGCGCACGTCGTAGCGTCATGGTTCGATAGATTAATGGCGTAATACGAAAAAGCAAGTAGATGCTCCCGTGATACAAGTCCGGAGTACGTTGGTGGCATGAGCCGCACCTACGCCCAGTACTGCCCCGTGGCGCGGGCCCTCGAGCTCGTCGGCGAACGGTGGACGCTGCTGGTCGCCCGCGAGCTGCTGCTCGGGCCTCGGCGCTTCACGGACCTCATGGCAGGGCTCCCCGGCGTCAGCGCCAACGTGCTCGCCAGCCGCCTCAAGGACCTCGAGCAGGAGGGCATGGTGGCGCGGCGGACGCTCCCGCCCCCGGCGGCTTCGGCCGTGTACGAGCTCACCGACCACGCCGTCGGGCTCGTGAGCGTGCTCGCGGCAATGGCCGACTGGGGCATGACCATGCTCGGCGAGCCACGCCCGGACGAGGAGGTTCGCGGCGAATGGATCGTGCTCGGTCTCGCCGTCACCGCACACGCCCACGAAGCCATCGACGGCAAGACCTACGAGCTGCACATCGACGGTGAGGTCCTGCACGTTGAGGTCCACAAAGGCAACCTCCAACCCCACCAGGGGCCGGCCGACCGTCCCGACGCCGTCGTCCGCCTGGACGCGACGACCCTGGCCGACCTGGCTCGCGGTCACCTCGAGCTCGACGAGGCCCTGTCCACGGGCCAGGTGTCGACGGAGGGCGACGGGGACGCAGCGCGGCGCCTCCTGACGTCCTTTTCGGGGCTTCGCGCTGGCGTTACATGATTACAATCCGGCCGCGATGCCCGTCCCGCTGCCCGATGCCGACACGGTCCTGCTCGCGCCGCCGGACGCGGACGAGGTCGACACGGTTTCCCGCGGCGTCGCGTCAGCGGCCGCGCCCTCGACCGGGCTGACGGAGTTCCAGCGCGTCCTCATCGAGGCGCTGTTCCCGGCGATGACCGGTCACTCGGTGGACGTCAGCTCGTACACCCCGATTACGGCAGCGGATTTTGCTCGTGCGCTGGCGCGCCGAGACCTGCAGTTCCGTTCTCGGGGTGTGCAGATCATGCTGCTGTGCGCGCTCGTGCTGCGTCCGCTGCCGGAAGACGTCGCCATCCGCATCTCCGACTTTGCACGTGAGCTGGGAGTCGACGAGGGCATGGTCGAGGTGGCGCGGCGCTTCGCCGACGGCGCGCTCGGCCTCGCCGCCTTCGACTTCGAGCGCAACGGCTATACGGCCGGCTGGCACCGGGACGACACCGCCGCGTTGCACACGTCGGTCGAGCTGCAATCCCCGTGGGACACCGACGTGCGCGACCCCGACCTCGCCGCTCGGTGGGCGGCGCTGGAGCACCTCCCGTCGGGGTCGCTCGGCCGGGGCGTCTGGGAGATGTACCGGGCGCGGGGTTTTGTCTTCCCCGGCGAGCCGGGATCAGCACCGCCGCTGCTCGCCCAGCACGACTGGGTGCACGTGCTGGCCGACTACGGGACCACCGTCGAGTCCGAGCTCGAAGTGTTCGCATTCGTCGCCCGCGCCAACGACGACATGCGCGGCTTCTCGCTCTTGGCGATGGTGGTGTCGCTGTTCGAGACCGGGTACCTCCGGACCGGCGCCGGCCTGTTCGAGGCGAGCCCGGGCCACCTCTCCGCCGGGCACGGCATGGCCTACCGCCTCGCCGACGCGATGCGCCGGGGCGCGCTGTGCACGGACCACGTGACGGGCTCGGACAGCATCGACTACCTCCGCCTCGACTGGTTCGCGCTGGCCGAGCGTCCCGTGGCGGAGGTACGGGCGCGCTTCAACGTGACGCCCAAGTCCGACGACGCGGTGAAGGCGGGCTCGGTCGGGCCGTGGCAGCCGGGCGGGATCAGCCCATTCCAGGAGCGTGCCGCCCGCGAGCAGGCCCGGCGCGACGACCGGCCGTACGACGCATACGGCGCGGCAACGAGCGACGACTAACCGACGGGCGCCGTCATGGCCAGGAAGTTTCGCAGGAGCGCGTGGCCCGACTCGGTGAGAATCGACTCGGGGTGGAACTGCACGCCTTCGACGGGCAGATCACGGTGCCGCAACCCCATTACGAGCCCGTCTTCGCTCTCGGCGGTCACGGTGAGCTCGTCCGGGACGGAGTCGCGCTCGACGACGAGCGAGTGATACCGCGTCGCAGTGAGGGGGTCGGGGAGTCCGGCGAACACGCCGGCGCCATCGTGTGAGATCGTCGACGTCTTCCCGTGCATGACCCGTGGCGCGCGGACGACGTCGCCTCCGTGGAGCTGCCCAATGCACTGGTGGCCGAGGCACACGCCGAGGACGGGTACACCGCGTTCGCCAAAGGCACGGATGGCGTCGTTCGACACGCCGGCATCCTCGGGACGCCCGGGCCCGGGCGACACCAGCACCGCGTCCGGCGCCAGCGCTTCGAGCTCCGCCGGCGTCACCTGGTCGTGGCGATGCACGATCGGCTCCGCGCCCAGCTCCCCCAGGTACTGGACGAGGTTGTAGACGAACGAGTCGTAGTTGTCGATTACAACCACGCGCGGGCCGGGCACGGGTTCACGGTAACGCGCGCACCTCCGAAGGCCCGTCGAGTTAGCCGGGTACGCTCCCCCCTCGTGCCGCGCTCGAAGAGCAAGCGTTCGCGCTACACCCCGCCGCCGGCAAAGAAGGCGCCGCCCAGCAAGTTGTGGGTGCCGGCGACGATGTTCACGATGCTCGTCAC
>DATFPZ010000166.1:0-7241 GCA_035264545.1 Acidimicrobiia bacterium | reverse complement strand
ACGACGTCGCCCGGGTTCACTCCCCGGTCGAGAAGGGTGGCGGCGAACCCGTCGGCGGCGCGGTCCAGCCAGGCGTACGAGACCCGCTTCTCGCCGTGGACGTATGCCTCGCGGTCGGGGTGCGCGGCCGCCGCGGCGCGCAGCAGGTCCGCGGTCGTGCGCCGGCTGGTTTCCACGGATGCCACGGGCCGTGACCGTACCCGACCTCATGACGGCGGTCTGACGGGGCGTTAGATTCTGGCGGGGGCCGTGAATCGGCCCAGGAGGGGGCACATGACGCGCTTCACGGACCACGTCGCGGTCGTGACCGGGGCCGGCTCCGGGCTCGGGCGAGCCACCGCCCATCGCTTCGGCGAAGAGGGCGCCGCGGTCGCTGCCGTCGATCTCGACGTCGACGCCGCCGAGAAGACGACGGCCGAGATCGGGGAGCGGGGCGGCAGCGCCCGTGCCTACCGACTCGACGTCACGGATCCCGCCGGGGTGCAGACCACCGTTGACGCGGTCGCCGCCGACCTCGGCCGTCCCCAGGTGCTCGTCAACTCTGCCGGGATCGGGGGCTTCGCGCACACCGTCGACGAGACGTACGAGCGCTGGTCCGCGATCCTCGGCGTCAACCTCACTGGCACGTTCCTCATGTCCCAGGCCGCGTTGCCGCACATGCTCGAAGGCGGGGGCGCGATCGTCAACGTCGCTTCAAACGCGGGATTGATGGGTCAGCCGTACTCGGCGGCGTACTGCGCGTCCAAGGGCGGTGTCGTGAACCTCACCCGTGCATTGGCGGTCGAGTACGTCAAGCGCGGCGTACGCGTGAACGCAGTCGCTCCTGGCGGCATGAACACGCCGATGATCGCCGGGTTCACGATGCCCGAAGGTGTGGAGCTGAAGGAGTTCGCGCGCGTGACGTCGCCGCTCGGGTACGCCGAGCCGGAAGAGGTCGCCGGGATGATCGCGTACATGGCCTCCGACGACGCCCGCTACATGACGGGCAGCATCGTGTCGTTCGATGGTGGGATCACGGCGTGACGGCCGAAGGGTGGAGACGATGATCTCGGACGCCAGGAGCTTGTGGGAGCTCGTCGAGCGGCGCGCCGACGAGACGCCCGACGCGCCCCTCGCGATCGACGAGGACCAGCGCACGTTGACGTTCGGCGACTACCGCGCCGCGTCGGAGCGCGCCGCCGCCGGGCTGGCGGGGCTCGGCCTCGGCGACGGCACGCCCGTGTCGTGGCAACTGCCGACGTGGTTGGAATCGATGGTGCTCGTCGGCGCGCTGTCGCGCCTGGGCGTCGTGCAGAATCCGATCCTACCGATCTACCGCGAGCGTGAAGTCGGCTTCGTCACCAAGCAGACGGGCGCGCGGGTACTGATCGTTCCGTCGCAGTGGAAGGGTTTCGATTACGAGGCGATGGCACGCGCGATCGCCGAGAGTCAGGCCGGCCTCGAGGTGCTGACCGTCGACAAGAAGCTGCCCGAGGGCGATCCCAACACACTGCCTCCGGCGACCACACCGCCCGACGACCCTGCACTGCTCCCGGTCCGATGGGCTTTCTACACGTCGGGGACGACGGCCGATCCGAAGGGCGCCAAGCACACCGACCGCACGATCATGGCGTCCGCCTACGGGATGGCTGTCGCGCTCGAGCTCACCGACAACGACTGCGGCGCGCTCGCGTTCCCGTTCACCCACATAGGCGGCATCGGCTTGCTGTGTGCAGGGCTCATGAGCGGCTCACGTGCGATCGTCATCGAGGCCTTCGACCCGCCGACCACGATCCCCGTGCTCCAACGCGAGCGCATCACGCTGGCGGGGTCGGGCACGCCCTTCCATATGGCGTACCTGGCCGCGCAGCGTGAGCAGCCGGGCACGCCACTGTTCCCGAACGTGCGGGCGTTCCCCGGTGGCGCATCGCCCAAGCCGCCCCAGCTCCACTACGACATCGTGAAGGAGATGGGTGGCGTCGGGATCGTCTCGGGCTACGGGCTCACGGAGTGCCCGATCATCACGATGGGCTCGGTGCGTGACTCCGACGAGCATCTCGCGTACACGGAGGGGAGCGCGACACCCGGGGTGGAGATCAAGGTCGTGACGCTCGACGGGACGGTCGCGGGCCCGGATGAGGAGGGCGAGGTCCGCGCCAAGGGGCCGCAGCTGTTCCGCGGCTACCTCGACGCGAGCCTCGACGCCGACGCGTTCGACGAGGAGGGCTACTTCCGGACGGGCGACCTCGGGAGGCTCGACGCCGAGGGGTACATCACCATCACCGGCCGGCTCAAGGATGTGATCATCCGCAAAGGTGAGAACATCAGCGCCAAGGAGCTCGAAGACCTGCTGTTCAATCACCCGGCGATCGGCGACGTCGCCGTGATCGGCCTGCAAGACGACGCGTCGGGGGAGCGGGCGTGCGCGATCGTCGTCCCCGCCGACAAGGAGGCGCCGCCGAACCTCGAGGACATCTTCGACTTCTGCACGGGGGCGGGGCTGATGACCCAGAAGGTCCCCGAGCAGCTCGAGATCGTCGACGTGCTGCCGCGCAACGCGACCGGCAAGGTCCTCAAGCACGAGCTGCGCAAGCAGTACACCGCGAAGTAGCGAGGCGATGGCATGCCGCTGCCCGACGAGCTGAAGCAGCTGGCAAAGCGGGTCTCGAACTGGGGCCGGTGGGGCCACGACGACCAGCGGGGGACGCTCAACTTCATCACCCCCGAGGCGGTGCGGCGCGGCGTCGCCGCCGCGCGGCGGGGTGTCACCTTCTCGCTGTCGATCGCGTACGACGAGAACGGGCCCCAGACCGGTGTGATCCCGGGTCGCATCAACCCGAAGCACACGATGATCATGGCCAACGCGCCCTTCACGGGAGACCCGAGCGACTTCACGACGAGCGACGACCTCGTCGAGATGGGCGTGCAAGCGGCGACGCACTGGGACGCGCTCGCGCACGTCGGGTACGAGGGGCTGCTCTACAACGACACGCCGGACGCCGGGGTCACGCAGGAGGATGGCGCCGCCAGACTCGGCATCGAGCACTACGGGCCGATCGTCACGCGCGGCGTCCTGCTCGACATCGCCCGTCTCAAGGACGTCGAGTACTTCGACGACAACTACGCGATCGACGGTGACGACCTCGCCGCCGCCGAGCAGCAAGCCGGCGTGACCGTCGAGTCGGGGGACGTGCTGCTCGTGCGCACCGGTCAGATGGAATGGCTGCGCCGCGGCGACCGGCAGCGATTCGGCGATCCCAGCCCGGGGCTCGGTGTCGGCGCGATCGAGTACCTGCACGACAAGCAGGTCGCCGCCGTCGCGACGGACACGCTCGTGTTCGAGGTGTGGCCGAGCGAGGACCCGGCCGCGCTGCTGCCTGTCCACATGATCGACCTACGCGACATGGGGCTCGTACAAGGCCAGCTGTGGCACCTCGACGAGCTGGCTGCTGACTGCGCCTCGGACGGCGTCTACGAGTTCCTGCTCGCCGCGACCCCCCTGCCCATCACGCACGCCGTCGGAGGACCGGTGGCGCCGACGGCGACGAAGTAGCAGAAATCCGCGCTTCCATCTCACGAACGGCGCCCGGCGGACGTTGAAAAGAGTGTGAGCCCGCCGCCGTTCCAGACCTTCCTCGACCGGCATCGCGACGCCGTTTACCGGTTCCTCGTGTTCTCCGTGGGACCCGACGACGCCGACGACTGCCTGCAGGAGACGTTCACCGCCGCGTTGCGCGCCTACCCGCGGCTCGAAGACGGCTCGAACCTCCGGGCCTGGGTGCTCACGATCGCCCACCGAAAGGCGATCGACGCCCATCGAAGCCGCGGTCGGCGTCCCGTGCCGGCCGCGGAGCTGCCGGACAACGCGGCGCCGGCGGTGACCCTGCCGGACCCCGGGTTGTGGGAGGCGGTCGGGAAGCTCCCCCCGAAGCAGCGCGCCGCCATCGTGTTGCGCTTCGTCTCGGACCTCCCGTTCCGAGAGGTCGGGCGCATTCTCGACATCTCGGAACCGGCGGCGCGACAGAACGTGCACGAAGGGATCGCGCACCTACGCAAGGAGTACGCACATGATGAACACTGAGATCGACGACATCGAGGCCGCGCTTCGTCGCGGCGCCGCGGTCGACGTCGACGCGCGGGCCGAGGCAGCCACCATCTCCGCCATCGCGGCCGCCGACCGCCAGGGCCTGATCGACGTGGCCGTGGCGACGGTCGACTCGCCGGTCGGTGACCTGCTCGTGGCGGTGACGCCACAGGGGCTGGTGCGCCTGGCGTTCGACCCCGAGCGAGTGCTCGACGACCTCGCCGAGCGCATCTCGCCCCGCGTCGTGGAAGCGCCCGTCCGTCTCGACCCGGTTCGCCGTGAGCTCGACGAGTACTTCGCAGGCCGGCGCCGCGCGTTCGACCTCGTGATCGACTGGTCGCTCACGGGTGGGTTCCGCCGGCAGGTGCTCGAAGCGACCGCGCGCATCCCGAGCGGACACGTCACCACGTACGGCGCGCTGGCGGCGCAGGTGGGCAAGCCGAGCGCGGCCCGCGCCGTCGGCAACGCGGTCGGTTCCAACCCGGTGGCGATCGTCGTCCCGTGCCATCGGGTGGTACCCGCGGGCGGCGGCGTGGGCAATTACGGGGGCGGCCCGGAACGCAAGGCCTTCCTGCTCGACCTCGAGCACGCCCAAACGAGCCCGAAGGGACGCCGGTAGCCTCCGCGGCCGTGTCGACTCGATCGGCGCGCGCGTTGGTGCTCGAGAAGCCCCGCAAGCTCGTCGGGCGCAAGCTCCCGGTTCCCGAGCACGGTGACGACGATGCCGTGCTCCGGGTCGAAGCGTGCGGCCTGTGCGGCACGGACCACGAGCAGTACACCGGCCACCTGGCCGGCGGGTTCGCGTTCGTACCTGGGCACGAGACCGTGGGCGTGATCGAGCGCATCGGCGACACGGCCGCGCAACGCTGGGGTATCGCGGCCGGCGACCGGGTCGCGGTCGAGGTGTTCCAGTCGTGCCGGGCCTGCGACGCGTGCCGCGCCGGCGCGTATCAACGCTGCGAACGCCACGGCCTGGCCGACATGTACGGGTACATCCCCGTCGACAAGCCTCCCGGACTCTGGGGCGGCTACGCGGAGTCCCAGTACCTGGGGCCCGACACGATCGCGCATCGCGTGCCGGACGCGCTCGACCCGGTCGTCGCCACGCTGTTCAACCCGATCGGGGCCGGTGTGCGCTGGGCCGTCACAGTGCCCGGCACCGGGGCAGATGACGTCGTCGCGGTGCTCGGGCCGGGCGTGCGGGGACTGTCGTCGGCGGCGGCGGCGAAGGACGCCGGCTCCGCGTTCGTGATGGTCACCGGGCGCGGGCAACGCGACGCGGAGCGACTCGCCGTCGCCGTTGACTTCGGCGCCGACCTGGCCGTCGATGTCGCGGACACGGACCCTGTGCGCGCGCTGCGCGATGCGACGGGCGGGCTTGCCGACGTGGTGGTCGACGTCACGGCGAAGTCGCCCGAAGCGTTCGCGCAGGCCGTCGCGCTCGCCCGCGCCGGCGGCACGGTCGTCGTGGCGGGGACCCGGGGCGGTCCGGTGCGCGAGTTCCAGCCCGACCACATCGTGTTCAAGGAGCTCCGGATCGTCGGCGCGCTCGGCGTCGACTCGGTTGCGTACCGCGCGGCGCTCGGGTTGCTCGCGTCCGGGCGGTACCCGTTTGCCGATCTGCCGCGCCGGGTTGCCGCGCTCGACGACGCCGAGGACCTCATCCGATCGCTCGCCGGCGAGGGTGACGCGCCCCCGCCTGTTCACGGCGTGATCGCGCCGGCCTGACGCGCACGTTCACCCGTGCGCCTGACGCACGAACGTGTCGAACAGCCGTTGCTGCGCCGGGTCCTCGGCGGCGGTGTCCTCGGGGTGCCACTGCGCCCCGACGACCCATGCATCGCCTTCGAGCTCGATGCCCTCGATCACGTCGTCGGGGGCGCGAGCGCTGACCCGCAGCCCGTCGCCCGGGTGCTCGATTGCCTGATGGTGGTGCGAGGAGCACGACGCGTGCGTGACTCCCATCGCGTCCGCCAGCCGGGACCCGGGTTCGATCTCGACGTCGTGCACGCTCGATCCGCCCGGGACACCGGGCTTGCCGTGGGGGAGGACGCCGTCGCGGTCGGTGATGTGCTGGTCGAGCGAACCGCCCAGTGCGACGTTCAGGACCTGGTTGCCGCGACAGATCGCCAGCGTCGGCACACCTCGATCGACGGCAGCGCGTGCGAGCGCGAGCTCGAACCTGTCCCGGTGCGGGATGACGCCGTAGACCTCGTCGCGTCGCTCCTGGCCGTACTCCTCGGGGTGGAGGTCGCCGCCGCCCATCAGCAAGAGCCCGTCGAACCGTTCGAGCAGCTCAGCGGCGCCGGCGTCGTCGATCGCGACCGGCATGAGGATCGCTTCCAGCGCGCCGGCCCGCTGGAGCGCCTCGATATACGGCGTCGGCGCGGCGACACCCGGCTTCTCCCAACCCTGCACCCGGCCCGACTTCACCGGGTACGCGGGCACCGCGATCAGGGGGCGGGCTGCCATGCAGCGAAAACTGCTCGAAGTTGCGCCGGCGTCGTCCAACGTCCCATCGTCGTGTCATCATCCCGCATCGTGTGGGCAGCGTGCTCTCCGCCCGCGAGCGGCCGGAGTCAACCCGTTCTTCGCCGACCTCGGCGCGGTCTTCGCGTGAGTTTTCGGCCGTAAGCTCCGACGTCGTGCACCTCCGCCGGGCTCTTTCTGCCGCGCTCTGCGTCGCGATCGCATCGCTCGGTCTCGTATCCACCACACACCTCGCCGGTGCGACGACGCACGCATCAGCGGCGACGGCGCGGACACCGAAGCTCGACTGGAAGCGCTGCGACGACGACAGCGAGTGCGCCAAGCTCACGGTGCCTCTGGACTACGCGCACCCGGACAACGGCAGGACGATGAAAGTCGCGCTGTTGCGGGTGCGCGCTACCGACCCGAAGAAGCGCATCGGCTCGTTGCTCATGAACCCGGGCGGTCCCGGCGCCCCCGGCACGGAGTTCGCCCGTGACTTCGCAAGCATCCTCCCCGATGAGATCACCGAGCGCTTCGACATCGTCGGGTTCGACCCGCGGGGGAGTGGCGAGACGAGCCCCGTGAAATGCGAGGACGACCTCGACGGCGTCTTCTCCGCCGACTACTCACCCGACACTCCGGCCGAGCGCGCCGACCTCTCCACCCGCCTCCAGCAGCTCGCCCAGTCGTGCGAGGCGCGCAGCGG
>DATFPZ010000165.1:0-4293 GCA_035264545.1 Acidimicrobiia bacterium | reverse complement strand
GCGTACGGCGACGCCCGTGTCCTGGCAGCCGATGACAACGCGATGGGGCTCGAGGAAATCGCGCACCGCGGTGCCCTCGCGGAGGAACTCCGGATTCGACGCGACCCCGACGTCGCCTGCGGGAACGCCCGCTTCGCCGAGGAGTCGCTCGACGAACGCGGCCGTGCCGACCGGGACCGTCGACTTGTTGATCACGACCGAACCCGGACGCAGGGTCGGCGCGATCTCACGCACTGCGTCCTCGAGGATGGAGAGGTTCGCCGCGCCCTGATCGTTCGGAGGTGTCTGTACGCACAGGAAGACGAACTCGGCGCTCCGGGCAGCGGTCGCGGCGCCGACGACGAACGTGAGCCGGCGGGCGGCGAGACCCTCGGCGACGAGCTCGGGAAGTCCCTCCTCGAGGACGGGCACCTCGCCCTTGCTCAGGCGTGCGACCTTCTCGCGGTCGAGCTCGCCGCACACGACGTCATGGCCGAGCCGGGCGAAGCAGGCGGCCGTCGTGAGCCCGACGTAGCCGCCCCCCACGACGGCGATCGCGCTCATGAACGTCGCATCCGGGTCAGCATTGTGTCGGGTCGGGCGGCGGTGCCTTCGCCTTTCCCTTCCCTGCTGCGGCCGTGCTCGGCGCCGGCGCGGCCGTCGTCGGGGCCGCCGCCGCGCTGTCGGGCGCGGCTGCATTGGGCGGCGGCGTGACCGCCTTGAAGTCGGTGCCGAGGACGACGGCGACGTCGGCCTCGACGATCGCCTTGTCCTCGACAAGCTTGCCGACGCCGCCGAGATAGCTCTGGACGACCCGCGCCTTGTCGAGCGAGCCCGGGCGATAGTGAACCTGGGTCGCGTTCACGCGGGGCTCGTTGCCAACGCCCACGGTGACGAATCCCTGCTGCTGGAGCTCGGCCCCAGTCCTCGACGCCAAGCCGTTCTGACCGGATCCGTTGAACACGCGCACGCGGACTTCGGACGGCTTCGGACCGTTCTGCTGCGTCGGTACGGGCCCGAACTGGCGAAGCCGAGCGAGCACCGCGTCGGCGTCGGGCTCCTTCGCCTCCAGGATCGAGCCGAGCCGCGAATTCTGCGGGCCGGGCACGGTGGGAAACGTCACCATCTCGAGGCTGTTGGGATCGTTCGGATCGACGCGCCGGAACGACGTGATGAGCTTCTTGATGTCGTCGCTGTTCAGGGTTTCGTCGGCCTTGAGCTTCGGGATCGTCTCGTCGGCGATGTCCAGCGCGGTCCGGGGGCTGTTCACAGACCTGCGGAACGCCTCGGTCGCGAGGCGCTTCATAAAGGTCTGCTGACGATCGATCCGCCCGAGGTCGCCACGCGGATCCGTCTGCCAGCGGCCGTCGATGTACTGCTCGAGGTCCCGCGACCGCACGTAGTTGAGCGCGGTGGACCCGTCGAGCGTGTAGCAGCCTGGCTTGAAGTTGAACGGGATGAACTCGAACCCGCTGTGCCCATCTCTCGACGGTGCATTGATGTAGACGGGGACACCGCCCATCGCATCGACGATGCCCTTGAAGCTCTGGAAGTCGACCTCGATGTAATGGTGGATGTCGATGTTGAAGTTCTGCCGGAGCGTGTCGACCACACCCTGCGGGCCCGAGTTGAACGCAGCATTGATCTTCGACTGTCCGACGCCGGGGACGTTGACGGCCAGGTCGCGCGGGAAGGAAACGAGGAACCCCGTCTTCTGCCCGGGGTCGACGTGGATCACCATCAGCGTGTCGGAGCGGGGCGGGCCCACGGCCGAGGGATCACCGAAGGCTTCCCGTTCCTCGGGTGTCTCGTTTCGAGCGCGCGTGTCCGACCCGATGAGGAGGAAGTTGGCCGGCTGGCCGGGATCGGTGTTCTCCGCGGTCTTGACCTTGACGCGGGGGATCTCGTCGATCTTCCGGTCGATGAACGCGTTCACGCCGACCACGCCGCCCAGGACGAGCGGGACAGACACCGCCAGCGCCACTGCGAAGCGCCCGAGCAGGACGCGGGGGAACGAGCGGGTCATCGAAGGGGTCATGCTACCGGCGCCGGCGCCGATTCCTCGGTCGCTCGAAAGTCCGGAGCGACGGCTCGCGCCGCCGCTACCCTGCGCGCGTGACCCCCGCCGGGGCGCAGATGACCGCCGGTGCGTCGCCGAGCGCCGCCGCGTTGCTCGCCGCCCTCCCCGCCACCGTCGACGTCGCCGTCATGCGGGACGGCCCCCGTTTCGTCGTCGCCGCCGCGCCCGATGCCGTGCGCGTGGCATCGGGCCCCGACGCGCTGGACGAGCTCGACCGGCTGCCACCCGGATGGTGGGCGGGGTTCCTGAGCTACGAGCTCGGCGGAGCGGTCGAGCGGGTCGAGCCGCGTCGACGCCCGGACGCCGGGCACCACGCCGAGCCGGCGCTGCCGGACCTCGTCCTGGCCCGCTTCCCGGCTCGCCTGGTGCTCGACCCGGCGTCGGGACGCTCTGACCTGCACGGGTACGGCGAGGCACGTCGAGTGCTGGCGCACGCCGTCGACGCGGCGCGCACTGGTGCACGCGCGCCCGCCTCGCCGGCGCTCCCGCGCTGGCACTCGAGTCTCGTGCGCGCCGAGTTCGAACAGCGCGTCGCGACGATCCTCGAGCACGTCGGCGCCGGTGACTGCTACCAGGTCAACCTCACCCGCCGGCTGACCTGCGACCGGGCCGCCGACCCCGTGGGCCTCTTCAGCGCGCTCGATCGGCGCAACCCGTCGCCGCACGGCGCCCTCCTCCGGTTCGGCGACGCGCGCGGCGCGCCGGCGGTGGCCGTCGTGTCGGCGTCGCCCGAGCGGTTCCTGTCATGGCGTGGACGCGACGCGGAGACGCGACCGATCAAAGGGACGGGCACCGACCCGACGACCCTGGCGGCGAGCGGGAAGGACCGCGCCGAGAACGTGATGATCGTCGACCTCGCCCGCAACGACTTCGGTCGAGTCTGCGAGCCGGGGTCGGTCGTCGTCCCGGCGCTCTGCGAGGTCGAGGCCCATCCCGGCCTCCACCATCTGGTGAGCACCGTGCGCGGGCGGCGGCGCGGCGATACCGGAATCGGCGCGCTGGTGCGGGCGACGTTCCCGCCGGCGTCGGTGACGGGCGCCCCCAAGCCGCGCGTGATGCAGATCATCGAGAACCTCGAGCCGGTGCCGCGGGGCGTCTATTGCGGAGCGGTGGGCTGGATCGACACCGAGCGCGACGCGGGCGATCTCAACGTCGCCATCCGCACGTTCACCGTCGCGCACGGGCGCACGCACCTGGGTGTCGGCGCCGGGATCGTCGCCGACTCGGCGCCCAACGCAGAGTGGGCGGAGACGGAGCTCAAGGCCGCGCGCCTGCTCGCCGCGGCCGGGACCGACCTCGCCGCCGTACGCGAAGCGGCGCTGACGGGAGCGAACCAGTGACCGGCTCGGTCCTGTGGCTCGATGGGCGGCTCGTGGCCGCTGACGACGCGGGTGTGTCGCCGTTCGACCACGGACTGCTCGTCGGCGACGGCGTCTTCGAGACCCTGCGCGTCTACGAGGGCGTCCCGTTCGCGTGGACCCGTCACCACGAGCGGCTCGTTCGCTCCGCGGCCGGGCTCGGCCTCACGGCCCCAAGATCACAGGAGCTGCGGGCGGCGGTCGACGACGTGCTCGCCGCCAACGGCCTGACTGACGGCCGGGTGCGGCTCACCGTCACAGGGGGGCCGTCGCCGCTCGGCTCCGAGCGCGGCGACGCGCCTCCGACCGTGATCGTGATGAGCGCGCCGGCGACGCGGTGGCCGGCGACGGTCGACGTCGTGACCGTCCCGTGGAGCCGCAACGAACGCGGCGCGGTCGCCGGCCTCAAGACCACGTCGTACGCCGAAAACGTGCGCGCGCTCGCGTACGCACGGGAGCGCGACGCCGGCGAGGCGATCTTCCTGAATACCCGTGGTGAGCTCTGCGAGGCGACGGGGTCGAACGTCTTCGTGATCCGGGACGGCGTCGTGCTGACGCCGCCCGCCGACGCCGGCTGCCTGCTCGGCGTGACCCGCGCCCTGGTGCTCGAGCTGTGCGCCGATCACGGCATGCCCGCCGAGGAGCCCGTGCTCGGCCCGGCGGCGCTGGGTGACGCCGACGAGGCGTTCCTCACGTCGTCGACGCGCGAAGTACAGCCGATCGGACGGGTGGAAGGGCGCGCGTTGCCCACCGCGCCCGGACCGACGACGGACAAGCTCGGCGCCCTGCTGACGGAGCTGATCGCGCGCAACCCCGATCCCTGAGGTTTCCCGATGCGTATGTGAACTGCGCGTAGCGCAGTTCAGATACGCATCA
>DATFPZ010000164.1:0-6635 GCA_035264545.1 Acidimicrobiia bacterium | reverse complement strand
CGGCGCCGACCACGTCTGCCGCGTCACGCTCGAGCGGCCCGAGGCCAAGAACGCACTGACCGCCGAGATGCGCGACCAGCTCGTCGAGGCGGTCCGGACCGTGCGCACCGACGCCGACGTGCGGGCGTTGCTGATCACCGGGACGGGCGACGCCTTCTGCGCCGGCATGGACCTGGGGGCGACGACGGTCGCCCAGGCCGGGCGCGAGGGCTTCGACACGCGTGCCACCGCCGAGGCGCTGCGCGCCGGCGTGCACGCGTTCATCCGCGAGCTGTGGGAGCTCGACAAGCCGACAGTGGCGGCGGTCAACGGCGTCGCCGTCGGCCCCGGGGCCCACCTCGCTCTCGCCTGCGACTTCGTGCTCGTGCACCAAACCACCCGCTTCGTGTGGTCGTTCCACCGCTGGGGCCTCGTCGTCGACGCCGGGGGCGCGTACCTGCTCCCCCGCCTCGTCGGCCTCCCCCGCGCCAAGGCGATGGTGATGCTCGGCGAAGGATGCACGGGCGCCGAGGCGGTCGACCTCGGCCTCGCGTACCGGTGCGTCGAGCCCGACGCGCTCGAGGGCGAGGCGTCGGCGCTGGCGGCGCGCCTCGCGGGCGGACCCACCCGCGCGCTCGGCCTCTCGAAGCGCCTACTCAACGAGAGCTTCGAGACCGATCTCGCGGACTCCCTCGAGCGCGAAGCCGCGTACCAGTCGCTCGCGACGACCTCGGGTGATCTCGTCGAGGGCATGGCCGCGTTCAAGGAACGCCGCGACCCGCGGTTCACGGGACGGTAGGGGTGCAGCTCTCGTGGGGTCCTGAGGAAGAGGCGTTCCGAGCCGAGCTCGTTGCGTTCCTCGACGAGCACGTGCCGCATGAAGCCGACAAGGGTTTCGACTACGCCGATCCCGGCGAGCATGAGGACGGTGACCTCATCCCCGAGTGGGGACGCGCGTGGCAGGCGACGCTGTTCGACCACCGGTGGATGATCCCCGCCTACCCGCCGGAGCTCGGCGGTCGGAACTGCACGCCCGTGCAGACGCTCATCTATCTCGAGGAGATGGCGCGCCGGCGCGTGCCGCGCTCGTTCCACTTCCCGGGTTATGCCATCGTCGCCCCGAGCCTCCTCGAGTTCGGGAGTGACGCGCAGCGCGAGCTCGTGCCGGCCGCGATCCGCGGCGACACGATCTGGTGCATCGGCATGAGTGAGCCGAACGCAGGCTCCGACCTCGCCGGCTTGTCCACCCGCGCCGAGGTGCACGACGACCACTTCGTCGTGAACGGTCAGAAGGTGTGGACGAGCTACGCCATGGTGGCGCAGAAGTGCTTCTGCTACGTGCGGACCGACCCGAGCGCGCCGAAGCACAAGGGCATCAGCCTCCTCATCATGGACATGGACACCCCAGGAATCGACATCCGCCCGTTGCGGCACATCAGCGGCGCCGCGAACTTCGCTGAGGTGTTCTTCAGCGACGTGGTCGTCCCGCGCGAGAACCTCGTCGGGACGCTCAACGACGGCTGGAGGATCACGCAAGGCTCCCTCGCGCACGAGCGGGCCGGACTCTGGGTCGAAGGCGTGTCACGCCTCGAGACGACCATCCACGGACTCGTCAACCTCGCGACGCGCCGCGGCCTCATCGACGACCCGATCGTCAGGCGCCGGCTCGCGGAGCTTTCCGAGCGCGCCGCCAGCCTGCGCGCACTCGGTTACAAGGGGTTCTCGAGCTTCGCCCAGGGGAGCTCGGCGCCCGAGCACTCGTTCATGAAGATGGCCACATCGGAGCTCGGCAAGGAGTGCTGGGAGTACGGCATGGAGCTCCAAGGCGCGTACGGCGCGGTCGCCGACCCTGACCGAGGCGAGGAAGGCGGTCGCTGGGTCATGGGCTTCTTCATGAGCTTCGCCAACACCATCGCCGGTGGCTCGTCCGAGATCCAGCGCAACATCATCGCCCAGCGCGTGCTCGGGCTCCCGAGGGCGAGGTAGCGGTGGACTTCACGCTCTCGCCCGACCAGGAGCTGCTGCGCGACACCGCGCGGCAGCTGATGCAGCGCGAGTGTCCGTCCGAATTGCTGCGGGCCCACATCGACGATCCCGCGGCGGCCGACCCGCTCTGGCGCCACCTGCGCGACTTCGCCGCCCTCGGTGACGGCCCGCTCGCGGACTTGTGCCTCTTCGCCGAGGAGATGGGGTACGTCGCCGCTCCGGGCCCGTTCTTCCCGACGACAGCACTGTTCTCACCGCTGCTCGGCGCCCTCGGTCACGAGCTGCTGTCCCCCGCCCTCGCGGGCGAGATCACCGGCACCGTCGCGGTCGCGGGCGCCGACGGCGGCTGGCAGGCGAACGATGACCGAGTGAAGACGTTCGTGCCGGAGGCGGATCGGGTGGACTGGGTCGCAATCGTGTCGAGCGGCCCGGCGGTCACACTCGTGCAGTCACCGTCGACTCGGCGCGTGACAACCGTCGACTTCTCGCGGCGGATGTTCGAGGTGGAGGTCGGGTCGGGCTCGGGGCCGGCGCACTCGGTCGACGCCGAGGGGTTCGAGAGCGTGCTCGAGCGGGCGACTGTGGCGCTGGCAGCCGAGATGGTGGGCACCGCCCGCCGGCTGTTCGACATGACGCTCGAGTACGCCAAGGAGCGCGTGCAGTTCGACGTGCCGATCGGCTCGTTCCAGGCGATCCAGCACAAGCTCGCCGAGGTGGCGCTCGACCTCGAACGTGCGACCAGCGCCGTGTACTACGCGGGGATGGCGATCGACGCCAAGGACGCCGACCGGCATCGGGCGGCCCACGTGGCGAAGGCGGCGGCGGGCGCCGCTGCCACGCGCGCGGCCAAGGACGGCATCCAGGTCCACGGCGGGATCGGCTACACGTGGGAGCATGACCTGCACCTGTTCATCCGCCACGCCTACGGCTCCGAGGCGTGGCTCGGCACGCGCGACTGGCACCACGACCGCCTCGCCGAGCTGCTGTTCTGAGCCCACGATGCGTATCCGAACTGCGTCTAGCGCAGTTCAGATACGCACCGCCCGCACCAGCGCGTCGGCGATGAACGGGTAGGCCGCGTCGGCCCACGCCATGTGGCCGATCCGGTTGGGGTGGAAGAGGTCGGCGCAGAACATCTCGGCGGTCCGGAACCGCGCGTCCGTGAGCTCGGCGATCGGGACCTTCACGACGTGGTCATGGCGGGCGGCGACCCGGGCGTGGGCGCGGTCGAAGGAGGCGCTCCGCCGCGACGCCAGCGCCTTCAGCGGGTGCACGAGCCGCGGGATGTTGCCGAGGTCGCCGATGCCGGTGAGCACGACGTCCGTTCCCGCCTCACCGAATGCCTCGACCACGGCGTCGAGATCGGCTTCGAAGTGTCGCAACCGCGTGCCGTGGGTCGCGTCGTTCGCGCCGACCGACACGACGGCGACGTCCGGCCGCAGCTGCTGCGCTTCGGGAACCTGACCGACGAGGACGTCACGCACCCTCGACCCGCCGGCGGCGACGCTCACCAACCGGATGCGCACATCGCCGGCAAGGCGTCGCACCACCTGCCGGGACCACAAGTCGTCACACGAATCGAGCCCGGGGCCGGTGACGGTCGAGTCGCCGAGCAGGGCGAGGCGAACCTCGGGGGCGGAATCCGGCCCGAACACGCCGTCGGGATCGAGGTCGCGGAAGCTCGGGAGCGGACGATGCGCGACGTACCAGAACTGCGCCGCGACCGTCCCGACCGCGGCCATGGCCGCGAACGGGAGCCCCGCCGCTCCCGCCAGGCCGAGTCGCAGGCGTGCTGCCACCGGCACATTCTCCGACGCCGCGCGCGGGATCGGGTGGATTTCCGGTGCGAGCTACGAGCGAATCGCGCCCGGTTCGTCAAGCCAGCGGTTCAGCGCCGTGGTCCGGGCGTTGCGGCAGATCAGCACGTGCTCGACGACGCGGCGGATCCGGCGCTGCTGCCCGGCCGTGACCACCACCTGCCGCAGCAGGTAGTCGGCCTGACGCCCGTGGTCCTCCTCGGCGTAGGCGTGCACCTTGAAGTTCTCGACCTCGATCCCGTAGTGGTCGCGCATGCCCTCGTACATCTTCACCGCGTAGTTGGTCGAGGCCGCGAAGCGCTCGCCCGCCCAGCCGAACGCGGCGAGACCCTCCTCGTACGAGCGGCGCATGTAGAAGAGCGTCGTGAACACGGACCCGATCGACTCCGGCATGGCCCGGTACGACACCAGCTCTTCGTCGGTGATGCCGAGCTGGTGGGCCCAGTCGACCTTCATGTCGACGTGGTTGCGGTCGCCGGCGAAGCCCATCTCGTCGGCGAGGTTCTGCGCCCAGTGCACGTAGTGCTCGCTGCTGCCGAGGTCGACGGCGTCGACGTCGGGCGCGTTCGACACGATGGAGCCAAACTCGCTCGTGTACCACTTGCCCAAGAAGTAGTACTCCTTGCACAGCCGCTTGAGGAGGTCCATCGAGAGGGTTCCGTCGGCGACCCGCTCCCACACGAGGTTCTTCTCGGTCGCGACCTCGGCTTGGAGGGCCTCGAGCGAGGCCATGAACTCGTCGACGGGTTGCGCGGGCGCGACCTCGGCGCCGGACCCGCGGATGTCCTTGAACTCACGATGCTCGGACACGGCCGCTCCTCTGTCTCTCCCCGACGGCCGAAGGGTACGATATACGTGACGTAGGCGTCAGGTTCGGGGAACCGGCCGGAGCCATCCAGGAGCCAGGAGAGTCCGTCATGAACGTCGATCTCGTCCAGCTCGCCGGCCATCGCGGACGACTGCACGAGCGTCCCACCGTCGACCAGGTGACGGCGGAGGTGATTCGGGGCGCGATGGAGACGATCTGCTTCGAGATGGCCACGTACGTCTCGCGCACGGCCACGACGCCGATCCTCAACCAGAGCAACGAGCGCAACGCGACGATCCTCGACGCCAAGGGCCGACTCGCGGCGCTGTCGGTCGGCATCCCGCAGTTCATGCTCACCTCGACGCTGCCGGTTCGCTTCGCGCTCGAGTACCTAGGAGTCGACGAGTTCCACGAAGGCGACGTGTTCGCGGCGAATGACCCGTACCACGGCGGCGGACACCTCCCCGACTACAACGTCTTCGCGCCCGTCTTCGGTGACGATCCCAACACGGGCGAGCGGCGGATGGTGCTCATCGCCAGCATCCAGTGCCACCACGGCGACACCGGTGGCAACGTGCCGGGTGGCTACAACGTCACCGCCAACGACATCTGGGGCGAGGGTGTGCGCTGGCCGGTCGTGAAGGTGATCGACCGGGGCGTCGAGCGCCGCGACGTGCTGTACGCCATGGCTGCCAACAACCGGCTGCCCGACTACATCGGGGACCTTCGCGCGCAGATCGGCGCCGCGCAGCTGGCTGCCGACCGCCTCGGCGACATCATCGCCCGGTCCGGCGTCGACATCGTCGAGCAGTCGGTCGACTTCATGATCGACTACGCGGCGCGCCGGTTCCGTGAGGAAGTCACGGCGTGGCCGGACGGCGTCTACGAGGCGGACGCGTATGTCGACCACGACCCGCTCGGCAATCCCGACATCAAGCTGCACGTCAAGATCACCGTCGACGGCGACGACCTGAAGATCGACTACACGGGCAGCGACACGCGCCAGGAGATCCAGGCGTGGTCGACGTTCGGCAACACCCGCGGCTACACGGTCGGGCAGATCGCGTCGATGATGGACCCGGAGATCCCGAAGAACGAGGGTTTCTTCGACCAGATCAAGCTGACCGTGCCGCAGGGATGCGTGCTGAACCCGCACCCGAGCAAGCCGGTGAGCGCGGGCACGCACCACCCCGGCGCCGACGTCGGCGAGGTCATCGCGGTTGCGATGCAGCACGTGCTGCCGGACAAAGCCGTGCCGCAGACGTACAAGACCGGCATCCCGACGATCATCGTGGGCGTCGACCCGCGCACGGGTCAGTCGTTCACGGACCACTCGGCGGAGGTGTACGCGGGTTGGTGCAATGCCGGCAAGGGCATGGACGCGTGGGGCGCGCAGAACGCGTCGTTCGGAAACCTCTGGAAGGCGACGACCGAGATCAACGAGAGCCTGTACCCACACGTGCAGTGGAGCCGCGACTACCGCACCGACTCCGGTGGGCCGGGTCAGTGGCGCGGGTTGTGCGGGAGCCACTACGAGAAGGAAGTGCTCGTCGACGCCAAGGTCTACACGTACGTCGTGGGCATGAAGTACCCGATGCCCGGCATCTGCGGCGGCGAGCCCGGGGCGCCGAACAAGATGGTGATCAGGTACGGCTCCGAGGATCCGTTCGTCGTGAAGCACACGGCCGAGTGGGTGCCGATCGAGGCGTCGCAGCGCGTCATGTACGACTACGGCGGCGGGGGCGGTTGGGGCAACCCGCTCGATCGTGACCCGCAGGCCGTGCTCGACGACGTGCTCGACGAGTACGTGAGCCCCGAGGGCGCCGAGCGCGACTACGGCGTCGTCCTCACGGGTTCCCTCGAGAACCTCACGCTCGCGATCGACGACGCAGCGACGGAGCGCCTTCGGGCCGAGCGTCGCTCGATGCGTACCTGACCCGGAAGAGTTCCGGGTGACGAACGCGTCGGGGAGCGACTGATGGGCTATCGGGTCGGGGTCGACGTCGGAGGCACGTTCACCGACCTCATCTGCGTGACGGCGGACG
>DATFPZ010000163.1:0-2793 GCA_035264545.1 Acidimicrobiia bacterium | reverse complement strand
GTGCCGTCGACGACCGTGCCACCCCGGACGATGAGGTCATGCATGGCGCGCCCTCTCCCTTGTCGCCGTCGCAAGCTCCGGCTTTGCGGCGACGGTCGGCAAAGCCGCCGTCGCCGCGCCCTGGCGTATCTGGCCGCCGGTCTGGGCTATCTTGCCCCAAGACGAGAACGTGTTCCAGTTTTCTGCCGGCCCCCGGAGGTCCCCCCATGACGACCATGACCCTCGAGGACGTGAACCTCGCCGACCCCGGCAACTTCGTCGCCGCCGTCCCACACCAGATGTTCGAGGTGCTGCGACGCGAGGCGCCGGTGTGGTTCCACCCCGGCACCGACGAGGTCGAGGGCTTCTGGTGCATCGTCAAGTACGCCGACCTCGTGGAGCTGAGCCGCGACTACCCGCACGCGTCGTCGGAGCTGGGTGGGATCACGCTCCACGACATGACGGCCGAGGACCTCGAGCTCCAGCGTCAGATGATGCTGATGATGGACCCGCCCAAGCACACGAAGCTGCGGCTGCTCGTCAACAAGGGCTTCACCCCACGGATGATCGGCCGGCTGGACGAGCGCATCCGCGAGACCACGAAGGGGATCATCGACGAGGTCGCGGCGCGCGGAGAGTGCGACTTCGTCGTGGACGTCGCCGCCGAGCTCCCGCTCCAGGTGATCGCAGAGATGATGGGGGTCCCGCAGTCGGACCGCCACAAGATCTTCGAGTGGAGCAACCGGCTCATCGGGTCGGAGGACCCCGAGTACAGCGTGTCGCGCGAGGAAGCCATCGGTGCCGCCACCGAGATGTTCATGTATTCGACCGAGCTGGCCGAGTCGAAGCGTGCCAACCCGGGTGACGACATCATCAGCACGCTGCTGCAAGCAGAGGTCGAGGGCAACCGGCTCACCGACGACGAGTTCAACTTGTTCTTCCAGTTGCTGGCGGTGGCCGGCAACGAGACCACGCGCAACCTCATCTCGAACGGGATGCACTTCCTCTTCGAGCACCCCGACCAGCGGGCCAAGCTCGCCGCCGACCGCTCGCTACTGCCGGGCGCGATCGACGAGATGCTGCGCTACGCGTCGCCGGTCATGTACATGCGCCGCACCGCGCCCGAGGACTTCGAGCTGCGCGGCCAGACGATCCACGCCGGCGACAAGATCGCCCTCTGGTACATCTCGGCCAACCGTGACGAAGAAGTCTTCGACGACCCGCACACCTTCGACATCACGCGCACACCCAACGACTACGTCGCGTTCGGCGGCGGCGGACCGCACTTCTGCCTCGGCGCCAACCTGGCCAAGCTCGAGATCCGGACGATGTTCGAGGAGGTCCTCGACCGGCTCCCCGACATCGAGCTCGCCGGCGACGTCCAGCGCCTCCGCTCCAACTTCATCAACGGCATCAAGCACATGCCGGTGAAGTTCACAGCGTCATAGCTACGTGCGTATCTGAAGACATCTGTTGTCGCTGAGATACGCACGTCAGGCGCTCCGCCGCTCGCTCCGGCTCAACGCGCGGGGCTGCCAGGGGTCGGCGCCCGAGATGCTCGTGCCGGGGGGAACGATCTCGTCGATGCGGTCCAGGACGTCCGCGTCGAGCTGGACATCGACGCCGGCGAGCAGGTCGTCGAGTTGCTCCATGGTGCGGGGCCCGATGATCGCCGACGTCACCGCCGGGTGCTCGACCACGAATGCCATCGCCAGGTGCGTCAGGCTGATCCCGGCGTCGGCGGCCACCTTCAGCAGCTCCTCCACCGCGTCGAGGCGCTGCTCGTGGACCGCCTGCTGCCGCTCGTCCTCGAACTGGCGACCGAAGCGCCGCGCCATGCGGGAGTCGGGCGGGAGCTCGGCGCCCTTGCGGTAGCGGCCGGCGAGGTACCCGCCGGCGAGCGGGCTCCACGGGATCACCCCCATGCCGTACCGCTGGCAGGTGGGCAGCACCGACCGCTCGACCTCGCGCACGAGGACCGAGTACGGCGGCTGCTCGCACCGGAACCGCTCGCGGCCGCGGCGCTCGGCGACCCACTGCGCCTCGACGATGTACTCGGCGGGAAACGTCGACGACCCCGCGTACCGGATCTTCCCCTGGTGCACGAGGTCGCTCAGGGCGCCGAGCGTGTCGTCGACGTCGGCGGCCTCATCGGGCCGGTGCACCTGGTAGAGGTCGATCCACTCGGTGCCGAGCCGGCGCAGGCTGTTCTCGACCTCGCGCTGGATCCAGCGGCGCGAGTTGCCGCGCATGTTGGGACCGCTGCCCATCTGCGCGTGCACCTTGGTGGCGAGCACCACGTCGTCGCGCCGCCCCGCGATCGCCTTGCCGACGATCTCCTCCGACTCGCCCTCCGAGTAGACGTCGGCGGTGTCGATGAAGTTCAGCCCGGCGTCGAGCGCGCGGTGCACGATGCGGACACACTCGTCGTGGTCGGGATTGCCCCACTTGCCGAACATCATCGCCCCGAGGCAGTGCTCGCTGACCTGGACCCCGGTGCTGCCGAGGTTGTGCATCTTCATGCGCTCGAGCCTATGTCCGGGGATCGTTCAGAGATGCAGGTCCCAGCGGGACATCGGTGGGAGCTCTCCGGCGACGACGGCGTCGAAGCGCTCGCGCAGCATGCCTGGGGTGGCGTCGCTCGTCGTGACGTAGAAGCGCTCCGTCCGGATAGCGTCGAACACAAGGGTCGCCACGTCGTCCGGTGGTCGTCCGCTCGCCGCCAGGAGGTCTCGCAACGCCTGCTCGACGAGGTGGGCGTCCGGCGCCTGCGCTTCACTGGGCGGCTCGTCGGGCCGGTTTCGGGTCGAGTAC
>DATFPZ010000162.1:0-7734 GCA_035264545.1 Acidimicrobiia bacterium | reverse complement strand
CGCCGCGACCTCCTTGGCGGCATCGTCCTCACCGCCGAGGAACATCGCGACGGGCCTCGAGTGGCGGCCGTCGCCCACTTCGGCCTGGAAACCGGCGGTGTAGGTATTGAACGCCTTCACCAGCCGGCTCGTCGCGAAGCGGTGCGCGTTGTACTCGGCGGAGGACCCGCCACCGGGCGCGCCCACGAACCCGCCGGCGGCGTACGGGTTGGTGGTGTCGACAAGCACCTTGTCGCCGACGTTCATCTCCGCTGCGATTTCGTCCAGCGACGGCCAGGGAACGGAGACGACGAGCACGTCGCCGTGGCCGGCGGCGTCGCCGACCGATCCCCACCGGGCGCCGATCGCTCCGGCCATCGCCGCGAGCTCGTCGCGGTCCCGCTTGAAACTGAGGAGCACGTCGTGACCCCGCCGGGCCCACTGCGCGGCGAGGTTGCCTCCAATCCGTCCGGCGCCCACGATTCCGATCTTCATGGTCGACACGGCAAGGGCCAACCAACTACACGGCTCGGCGTATTCCGAGCCCCTCGGAGGTGCGACATGAATCGAGACGACTTTCCCGCGCCCGAGCACGGCTTCCTGCTCACGCACTTCCTCGTGGTGTCGGATATGGATCGGTCACGCGAGTTCTATGCGTCGATGCTGGGCGGAACGGTGGTCGAGGAACGCAGCCCGGTGATCATGCGGATCGCCAACTCGTGGTTGATCCTCAACGAAGGGGGCGGGCCGACCGACGACAAGCCCGACGTCATCCTCGAGACGCCGCCCGATCCGAGCCGCACCAGCGCCTTCCTCAACATCCGCGTCGCCGACATCGCAGCCGTCTACGACGACTGGCGCCGCAAGGGCGTCGAGTTCCTCACCGAGCCCAAGGATCACGGGCGGGAGATCCGCGCCTATGTGCGCGACCCCGACGGGCACCTCATCGAGGTCGGTCAGTCCACTGGCATCCTCGACCGTTTGTGAACGTCGCGGGTCGACAACCGCCGACCCGCGGCGCCCTCAGGTGCCGGCGCAGAACCCGGCTTTGTTCGTGTTGAAGGTCCCGTCGGCGCAACGCACGTCGGGGTTGTCGTGGGAGAAGACGCCCAGCGGGCTCTCCCACGACGGCACGACCCAGGCGTGCACCATGTACCCCGTCGTCTTCAGCAGGTTGCCTTGCACGCTCGCACACTGCGCCGCCGTCACGTCCTGATCGGCTGGGAACGGCACGTCCAAGCCGCTGGGGCCGTTCTTCAGGCACACGTTGCTGTGCCGGTGCCAGTGGTCGTTCGGCCCCGCGAAGCCCTCCGGCGCGCCCTGGCCCATGCCGTAATACATGAGGCCGATGACCTGCGACGTCGGGCTCGCGCCGTCGTAGATGAGCGAGATCGGCTTGGTCGGGTCGAACGTGCCCTGCCCCGTCAGGCCCCCATAGGTGATGTAGTGAGCCCCGCTCCCCGGCGCGAAGCCGCCGGCGAGGCGGTACCCCGCTGCGGTCGCGTCGGCGACCGTCGGGTAGCGAAGGGCAAAGTCCCGGGCCTGCGAAAGTTGCGTCTTGAGCGTGGCGCGCGTCGTCGCGTCGAGCGGCTGGTTCGGTTGCGACTCCTCCTTCACGTCCTCCGCCTTGACCCCCTTCACCGCCTGGCCGTTCAGCGTGGTCACGCCGTGCTCATGACCCGACGCGGCTGCGCTGCGCGTTTCCTTCCCAGAGGCGGCGTGATCGTCGTGTGACGAGGACGCCAGCGCCGGCGTGAACGCGAGCGACGAGATCACCGCGACGCCCAGCCCGGCGATCCCAACGGCGGGGACGGCGATCGCAGGTCGCAGCGTGCGTTGCGCAACCTCCGGCCGTACGAGCACGGCAAGCGCCAGCGCGACGATGCCCAGCTCGCACGCGGACGAGAGCGCGTCCGGCCAGCCGATGCTCTCGGGCGTCCAGGCATCGGGGCCAATCGGCACCCCCCACACGCGAGACACCGTCCACACCCCGAGGATCCCGGCGTTCAGGAGGGCGCCGGCGGCCAGGAGCCACCGCGTCGGCCTCACCACCACCGCGACTGCCCACGACAACTGGAGCCACGCGACCACGGCGAAGAACGTGCCGTGGGCCCACGCCAGCTCGTAGTGCTCACCGCTCACTGCGAAGTGGATCACTCCCGCCCCGAGCGACAAGGCTGCCAGGAGCCAACGCAGGTAGCGACCGACCGTGCGCTCGTTCGTCGTCATGGTTCCCCCCGCGACGTCAATCGTGCACTGTGCTCCGGTCCGGGGGGATCGTTGCCCTGTGCTCGGCGAGCGTCAACTGCTCGTTCAGGACATTCTCAGGACTGGCGGCGAGACTGGCCGAAATGCGAATCCTCGTGGTGGACGACGAGCCGGCCGTTCGCCGGTCGGTGCGCAGCGCCCTCACATTGGAAGGCTACGAAGTGCGGCTCGCACGTGAGGGAGGCGAGGCGCTCGACGTGCTGGCGTCCGAGCACGTCGATGCCGTCGTGCTCGACCTTCTGATGCCGGGTGTCGACGGCCTCGAGGTGTGCCGGCGGCTCCGCGCCGACGGCGATCCGACCCCCGTCCTCATGCTCACGGTGCGCAACCTCGTCTCGGACCGGGTCGCCGGCCTTGACGCCGGCGCCGACGACTACCTCACCAAGCCGTTCTCCCTCGAAGAGCTCCTTGCCAGAATGCGCGCCCTCCTCCGGCGAGCGTCGGGCACGAGCGAGGTCCTCCGATTCGCCGATCTGAGCCTCGACGTCGACACGCGCGAAGCGCACCGCGGCGACCGTCTCATCCGGCTGACGCCAACGGAGTTCTTCCTGCTGGAGCTCCTGCTCCGATACCCCCGTCGCGTCCTGCCCCGTGAGTTCATCTTCGACCGCGTCTGGGGCTACGGGACCAAACCGACCTCGAACTCCCTCGAGGTGTACGTGGGTTACCTGCGACGCAAGACCGAAGAGGCCAACGAGCCCCGCCTCGTCCACACCGTTCATCGCGTCGGCTACGTGCTTCGCGACCAATGAGCTTCCGCGTCCGCCTCACTCTGCTGTGCGTGCTCGCGGTGGCGGTCACGGTGGTCCTCGCCGCGGTCGTCTCGTACTTCGCCGTGAGCAACCGTCTGCACGACCAAATCGACGACTCCGTTCGCGCCGACGCCACCCGGCTCGCCAAGCTCCGGAGCCCCGAGATCGCGCTGCCGTACTTCGACCTGCCGACTCCGAACGCCCGTGACTACTTGCGCGTCACGTTCGCAGACGGGCGCAGCCAGATTCCCCAGAACCAGCCCACCGCGATCCCTGCGAGTCGAGACGACATCGCGATCGCGCGAGGAGACCGCCGGTTCGAGCTCCGGGACGCGACCGTGAACGGCCGGCACCTACGCATCGCCAGCGCCGCCGGACGGGACGGACGATCGGTCCAGTTCGCTCAGGACGTCGATGACGTCGACGACACGATCGCGGACCTGCGAACCACACTGCTGGTCGTGGGCGGGTTGAGCATCGGCCTGGCCGCACTGCTCGCGCTCTTCGTGGCCCGTGCGAGTCTTCGACCGGTGGCGCGGCTCACGCGGGCGGCAGAACGGGTGGCGACGACCCAGGACCTCGCCGCGTCGATCGACGTCCGCCGTCGCGACGAGCTCGGCCGCCTTGCCTCCAGCCTCAACGCCATGCTCGCGGCGCTGGACATGTCCCGCGAGCAGCAGCGTGAGCTCATTCGAGACGCGAGCCACGAGCTGCAGACGCCGCTGACCAGCCTGCGCACGAACGTCGAGGTGTTGGCGGGCCGTCCGAGCATGCCCGAGGAAGAACGTCGCCGGCTGCTCGCGGACGTCTCCCAGCAGGTGGCGGAGCTGACCGCGCTCATGGACAACCTCGTCGAGCTCGCCCGTGACACGGACACGCCGACAGAGGAGACGACCGAGCTCGACCTCGATCGAGTGGTCACAGCCGCCGTCGATCGAGCCCGGTTGCGGGCGCCAGATGTCACGATCGAGCTCGAGCTCGAGCCTGCGCGCATGGTGGGGCGGCGACAGCAACTCGAGCGTGCGATCGTCAACGTGCTCGACAACGCATGCAAATGGAGCCCGCCTGGCGAGCGGGTCGAGGTCGGCCTGCACGACGGGACGATCAGCGTTCGAGATCACGGACCCGGCATCGATGCCGCGGACCTCCCCCGCGTCTTCGACCGCTTCTACCGGGCGCCGGCCGCGCGGGCGATGCCCGGCTCAGGACTGGGCCTCGCGATCGTGCGTCGGGTGGTCGACGGTCACGGGGGCAGCATCGTCGTCGAGTCCGCTCATGGCGGCGGAACGATCGCGCGCATCCATCTCCCGACGGCCGGCGTCGACTACGGCACGTTCGACCAGGCGGGTAGACAGGTCATCGGGTCCGGAGCAGGGCCGCGTGCCTGAGCTGCCCGGAGAGCCATCGCCACACGACCCTGGCGCCCTCCGGAGACAGGTGGGTGCCGTCGGGGTCACGCGCGTTCACGCCGGCCACGGTCGGCGTGTATTCGCCCTTGGGACACAGAAAGCCGTGGAGGTCTACGAGCGATACGCGAGCACGGTGCGACTTCGCATATCTGCGCAACACGTCGTTGAGGTCATGGACGCGAGCCGCCTCTGAGCGCTCGGGAAAGCCCGCGAGACCACTGTCGGGCTGCGCGAAGCACGGTGAGGTCATCAACACGACCCGGGCCCCGCGGGCGCTCAGGACCTCGGTGGCGACATCGAGCTGATGAGTCATGTACACGACCCAGGCGTCAGTGCCGACCGTCAGGAGGTCGCCGTCGATCCGGTGATCAACCACGTCCCAGGCGCCGACCAGCACGACGGCGACCGACGGGTGGTACTCGTCGACGGTCTTGCGCCATCGCAGCGGCCAGCCGGCGCACTCGTCCCTCGTCGGAAGGTCGTTGCCTTCGCTGTGCACCGTCCCGCCGGTGAGGCCGCACCCGAGCGTCGCCTCGGTGCGTATCTGCACCCCCCGCGTATCCCGTTTCGGATCGAGCCAGTACCCGAGCGTGAGCGCGACGGAGTCGCCGGCGATGAGCACCTTGGGCACGACGACCTGATCGGGACGGGTGATGGGGGTCGGCGCCGATGCCCGCCCCGCGGCGCGCTCGAGATGGCTGACCGTGGACACGCTCCGTCCCGGTGAGAGGGCCACCGCGACGAGCGCCACGGCCGCCACTACGCCAAGGCACGACGTGAACGCGATCTTGCGCGGCCGGCTCATGGTGCGGTGACGGATGGGCTGCTCGACCAGACGGTAGGAGGTCAGCGCGAGGGCAAAGGTGACCCCGAGCCGGACGACGAGCAGCTCCGCGTCGTCGAGGCCGGTCCGCGCCGGCGTCAGGTACACGTAGACGGGCCAGTGCCACAGATACAGGCCGTACGAGATCCACCCGATGGCTCGGAGGGGCGCGAGCGAGAGCACCGGCCCGAGGATCGGCGAGTACGGCCGAGTCGCCGCCGCGATCAGCGCCGCGACCGCCAGCCCCTCGACCAGGAAGCCACCCGTGTACAACCACGTCGAGGTGTCCGCGACGTGCGTCCAGAGCCAGCCCAGGTACACGACGGCGAGGACCCCTGCACACTCGAGCCCGATGAGACTCGCGACGTCCCTCGCCGGTCGCGGCCGTCGCCGCCGCGAACGCCGCCGCGGATGCGCGAGGAGAAATGCAAACGCCGCGCCGATGAGCAGGGCCTGGGCGCGCGTGTCGGTGCCGTAGTACACGCGCGACGGATCGCCGCCGGGGTCGAAGAGCGTAGCCATGAGCACTGCGGATCCGATCGCGAGCGCGGCGATGACGCCGATCACCGCCCACCGGCGACCGGCGGTCACGCGCAGCACGAGCACCAACGCGAGGGGCCACACGAGGTACCACTGCTCCTCGATGCCGAGCGACCAGGTGTGCCGAAGCGGGGATGGCGTCGAGAGCTGGGCGAAGTACGACGATTCGAACAACTGACGCCAGTTGGCGACGTACAGCAAGGACCCGAACGTGTCGCCGCGGATTCGCTCGAGCTCGTCCGGACGGGCGACGAACAGCGCGTACGCGCCGACAGCGATGACGACCAGGACGAGCGCGGGGAGCAACCGCCGGGCCCGGCGCGCCCAGAACGCCCGGAAGTCGATGCGGCCGCGCTTCCGCCACTCGTCGACGAGGAGCGACGTGATGAGAAAGCCGCTCAGCACGAAGAAGGCGTCGACGCCGAGGAACCCCCCCGGCGCCCAACTCACGCCGGCGTGGTACAGGAGCACGCCGAGCACGGCGAGCGCCCGCAGCCCGTCCAGCGCGGGCTGATACTCGAACGAGGACGCCGGCTCGGGGACGCGCCGGGTGAGGCGCGCCGTTTCCGGCTCGGCACGCGCGACCGCCGCGGGCATCCGCGACTGTTAGCGCCTACCTCCGTGAATACCGTGAAAGCGACATGAAGGACATCTGAGATTCGTCCCGACGGCTCTACGACGCCGTCGTTGCCGCGTCGCTACGGTGCCGCTATGCGCTCAGTCCTCTGCCGGCAGTACGGACCCCCCGAGTCGTTGACGGTCGAGGATGTCGACGACCCGACCGCGGGCGACGGTCAGGTGATCGTGGACGTCAAGGCGTGCGCGGTGAACTTCACCGACGTCCTCATCATCCAGAACCGGTACCAGTTCAAGCCACCGCTCCCCTTCTCCCCCGGCGCCGAGATCGCCGGCGTCGTGAGCTCGGTCGGGGCCGGGGTCGACGGCGTCACGGTCGGCGATCGAATCTTCGCGTCGACCGGCTGGGGTGGACTCGCGGAGAAGATCGCGGTCGGCGCCGGCTCCCTGGTCCCGATCCCCGACGGCATCGACTTCGGCCCGGCGTCGTCGTTCCTCTATGCCTATGGCACGTCTCACTACGCGCTGAAGGACCGCGCCCGGCTGCAACCGGGCGAGACCCTGGTCGTGCTGGGCGCCGCCGGCGGTGTCGGCCTCGCCGCAGTCGAGCTGGGCGCTCTCATGGGCGCGACTGTCATTGCGGCTGCCTCGAGTGACGACAAGCTCGAGCTGTGCCGCGAGTACGGGGCAGCGATGACCATCAACTACGGGTCCGAGGACCTGAAGGCGCGGATCCGCGATCTCACCGGAGGCCAAGGGGCCGACGTCGTGTACGACCCGGTCGGAGGCGGGCACAGCGAGCCGGCTTTGCGCGCCACCGCGTGGGAAGGTCGCTTCCTCGTCATCGGCTTCGCCGCCGGGGTGATTCCTGCCATCCCGCTGAACCTGACCCTGCTCAAGGGGTGCGACATCGTCGGCGTCTTCTGGGGCGCATTCGTCGGGCGGGAACCCGAGCGCCATCTCCGAAACGTCGAGGAGCTGATCGGGTGGTGGCGTGCCGGGAAGCTTCGCCCGCACGTGTCGTCGACCTATCCGCTCGACCGGGCCGCCGAAGCGATCAAGGAGCTCGCCGACCGAAAGGCGAAGGGCAAGGTCGTCGTCACCGTCGGCGACGGCTGAGAACCCTACAGCGCACCCACGTCCATTGCCGCGGCGAGCGATGCATCGAAGTAGTCGGCGAGAGCATCGAGCGCAGCAGCTGCATTGCCGACGAACGTCGGGCCGTGCATGAGCGCCAGTCGTTGCGGGCGCAGCTCCGCGAGCCGGCGCAGCGTCGGCCCCGTGGCAGCTGTGATCGCGTGCCCGTGCATGAGCTGGTCGTGCGCGATCGCCGACTGGACGATGTCGCCGCTCGTGACGGCCTCGGCCGGTCCCGTCCGGGCGAACA
>DATFPZ010000161.1:0-5131 GCA_035264545.1 Acidimicrobiia bacterium | reverse complement strand
CGATCCCTCCCCCGTGGGACCACCTCGACGGGTTCCTGCAGCGGGCCGGGAACATCCAGCAGCTGTCGTGGCCGATCCCGTCGTTCAGCACGGCCCAGCAGCTCACGATCTGGTTCTTCTTCCTCCTCGCCACCGTGGCGTTCCTGCTGCTCGTGGCACGCCGGCGGCTGCGTCAGGACCGCACGGCATTCAACGCGCGCGTGCTGGCGACGGTGGCGGTGTTCAGCCTCGGGCTCATGCCGCAAGCCATCCAGCGGGTCGACTCGGCGCACTTCGCGTGGGTGAGCTGCGTCCCCATCGCCTTCCTCCCGATCGCCATCACCGAGGTGCTCCGGGCGTGGAAGCCCCGCCTCAAGATCCGGGCGCGGAACGTCCTGGCGGGCGCGGGCGTGCTGCTCTTCCTGGGCGCGGTGCTGCCGTACTTCACGGTCCGGACGTATACCGACTACTCGCTCCAGAGCATCGGCTACCACCGCATCGCGTACAAGATCGAGCACAAGGGCCGGATCTTCTACTACGGGCGTCCCGAAGCCGCGCGCGCCGCCAACGAGCTGCTGCCCGTCGCCGATCGAATCTCCAAACCCGGCGACCGCCTCTTCGTGGGACCGACCGACCTCCGAAAGACGCCGTACAGCGACGCCTACCTCTATTACATGCTGCCCGACCTCGATCCCGCGACGTACTACATCGAGATGGACCCCGGCGTGGCCAACGACTCGGGCTCGAGGTTGGCCGCCGACCTCCGCTCGGCCGACATCGCGATCCTGTCGTCGATTTGGAACGACTGGGACGAGCCGAACGACGCCCGGAAGTTCGGATCGAACCGGCCCAACGAGATCCTGAAACGGGACTTCTGTCTCGTCGAGTCCTTCGGACGCGGCAGTGTCTACGAGCTCTACCGGCGCTGCAACAAGTAGCCGCTAAGTTGCGGGACGTGCGCACGCTCGTCATCACCCCGACCTACGTCGAAGCGGAGAACATCGACGAGTTCCTCCGCCGGGCGCGCGCCGCGCTTCCGAGCGCGGACATCCTCGTCGTCGACGACAACAGCCCCGACGGCACCGCCGACATCGCCGAGGCCGCCGCCGCCGAGCTCGGCGGCATCGACGTGCTGCGCCGACCCGCGAAGCAGGGCCTCGGCACCGCGTACCGGGCCGGGTTCGCGATCGGGCTCGAGAAGGGCTACGAGGCACTCGTCCAAATCGACGCCGACCTCTCCCACGACCCGGCCGTGCTCCCGAACCTGTTGCGCGAGGTCGAGTCCGGGGTCGACCTCGCCATCGGCTCGCGGTACGTGCCCGGGGGCGCGATCCCGAACTGGCCGTGGTTCCGGCGGGCGCTGTCGCGCTACGGCAACCGCTACGCCGCCTTCGTGCTCGGGTCGGGAGTCAAGGACGCCACGTCGGGATACCGCGCCTACCGCGCCGACACGTTGAAGTCGATCGACTACGCGACGACGCGCGCCAAGGGCTACGGCTTCCAGATCGAGACGGAGTACCGCGTACACGTGTGGGGTGGCCACATCAGCGAGATCCCGATCGTGTTCACGGACCGTGTGCGCGGTTACTCGAAGATGACGTGGTTCATCTTCGCCGAGGAGCTTCTGCTGGTCACCTGGTGGGGGATTCGCGACCGGGCCCGCCGGTTGTGGAGGCGTTTTCGCCCCGGGTAACGGCGGCGCCCTCGTTCTCCCCGCCCTCGTCCTTCTCCTCGTGGTACTCGGCCTCGACGTTCACGTTCCAGACGTCGTGGTCGGCGCCGAAGATGTTCTCGACCGAGAGCATCGCCGTGTACATCGAGTGATCCTGGTTGTTGTACTTGTGCATCCCGTTGCGTCCGACGGGAAAGACGTTCGGCGCGTTGGCATCGAGCCATTTGCGCATCGTCTCGACGTTGGCCTTGTAGGTGCCGTCGTACATCGGGTACGCCTTCGGCATGCGCACGACGTAGCCCGCTTCGACCTGCGCGGCATCGTCCAGGAGGCCGATCTCGCACAGCTCGCGCTTGCCCTGTTCGATCAAGCCCGTGTCGGCCTTCGTCCACATGTCGTCGCCCTCGTTCACGAAGTACTCGAGGCCCAGGCAGGTGCGGCCATCCTTCACCATGTACGGCGACCACACACCGAAGTTCTGGATCCGACCGACTGCCACGCTCGCGTCGTTGATGTAGATCCAGTTGTCGGGAAAGCCCCGGTCCTCCGGCATGACGAGAGCGACGGTGATGAAGTCCCGGTAGCGGAGCCCGTCCGCGGCCGCCTGGACCTCGGGCGGGACCGGCGGGTCCATCGCCCGCAGCAGCGCGCTGATCGGCATCGACGAGATCACGTGTGTGCAGTCGTAACGGGTGGGGACACCGTCCGTCTCGGCCGCGACCGCGACGGCCTTCCCGTCGCGCAGGTGGATCTTGCTGACCGTCGAGTTGAAGACGACCTTGGTGCCGTGCGCCGTGACGAGCTCCGTGGCGCGCTCCCACATCATCCCCGGCCCGTACTTCGGGTAGTTGAACTCCTCGATCAGGCTCGTCACCTGCTTCGACTTGTCCTTCTTGCGCCGGATTCGCTTGGGCTTCAGGGCCTCCCACACAGCGCGGAAGAGCGAGAGGTTCTTGATCCGCTGGGCGCCCCAGTCGGCCTGGATCTCCGTGCACGGGACGCCCCACACCTTCTCGCTCTGGGTCTTGAAGAAGTGCCGGTACAGGCGCCAACCGAACCGGGACGCGACGAACCCCTCGAGCGTCGACTTGTCCTTCGGCGGATGGATGCGCACCCACAGGTACGAGGCGACGCAACGGGTGGCTTCGATCGGCCCGAGGTTGCGGAGCGCGTTCATCGCCGAGATCGGGTAGTCGTAGAACTTGCCGCGGTAGTAGATGCGGCTCAGACGAGGCCGGCGCAGGAAATCGTCGGGGCCGAGGATCTCGAACCACAGGTCCTCGACCGGTTGCACCTTGGTGAAGAAGCGATGGCCGCCGATGTCGAAGCGCCAGCCGTCGCGCTCGGCCGTGCGGCTGATCCCGCCGACCACGGTGTCGGCCTCCAGCACCGTCGACGTGACGCTCCGCTTGTTGAGCATGTACGCCGCCGTGAGACCGGCGGGACCGGCTCCGACGATCACGACGTTGGGCGTCGACCGTTCGTCGGCGGCCGGCGCGGACTGTTCCGTCGACTCCGTCGTCATGCAGAGGCTCCGAACTGGCGGACATGGTGGGCCGGCGCCGTGTGCGCACCGTGGGCCCGAGCACGCCAGTGTACGAGGCTCGGCCCCCGACCCGCCGACCCCGCCCTCACCCTATTGGCGCCGTCGCCGCGGCCGTCGCCTCACGGCACGTAGACCCCGAGGAAGCTGAGGACGCTGTACCCGACCAGCCCGGCCGCCGAGAGAGCAAGCACCGGCCGCTCGACGTCGGGCCGGGCCGTGACGAGCGCGACCGCGAGCACGAACGGGAAGGCGCTCATCGCGTAGCGCTCGAGCGAGTCGAGGTTTCGGGCCGACAGGTTCACCACGAGCATTGCCGCCGCGTACGTCCCATATGACGCCGGGAGTCGCCGCAACAGCACCACGATCAGCACGACGAACGCCGCAGCCCACACCACGTGCAGCCCCGATCCGAACCGGTCGCCGTGGACGAGGTCGCCGATGCCGTCGAACGTCCGTGTGAACGGGTCGACGAACCCGCCCCGGTGGGCGCGATCGTTCTGTATCCGGAGCGGGAGCCACGCGTCGCCGTAGGCGTAGCGCACCCACAGCAGATAGAGGCCGCTGCCGACTGGGGCCCCGAGCACGGCACCGACGCGAGTGACGCGATCGCGCGCCGACGCTCCCGGCCAACCCCGCACCCCCTCGATCGCGGCCGGGATGGCGAGGAGCATGCCCACCGGACGGGTCAGGCCGGCGAGCAACCCGAACAGGGCCGCCCAGGCGAATCGACCCCGCCGGAGAGCGAGGAACATCGCCAGCGACACCAACATGAACGTGGCTTCGGCGTAGCCGAGCACGAGCGCCACCGCCGGCGGGAAGATCGCGGCGAACCACGCCGCGCGCACGGCCGTGCGCTCGTCACCGGTCTCCCGGCGCGCCAGCTTGTACAGCAGCGCCCCGAACAGGAGCGCCGAGCCGTTCGCCACGACGAGGAGCGCGAACGCGTCGTTGCCGACGAACACGACGCCGAGCCCTCGCGTCATGAGCGGAACCAGTGGGAAGAACCGCAGCGCGCCCGACCGCACGGCTCCGTACCCGTGCTCGGCGATGTCGCGGTAGAACGCGCCGTCCCACGCGAACAGGCCCTGACCGAGCTGCACCGGCCGTCGCGCCCCTTCGATGTGGTCGACGCCGAAGCGCGTGAGCGCCAGCGATCCGACGACGAGCACCCGGGCGAGCGCCCACGGCACCAGTGCGGCGCGCAGGTCGCGCCGCACGAACTCCCGAACCGCGTCGATCACCGGCCCGGGTACTCGAACAGGCCCATGAACTCCGGGAACTTGTCGTTCGCTTCGACCAGCTGGCGTACGCCGGGCCGGGCCGCGCTCAACGAGCGCAGAATCGCGTCGCAACGGCCCTCGTTACCGCCTCGGTACTGCACGGCGACCACGTACCAGATCGTGCTGTCGGGCCCGGCCCGGTCCAGAACGCGCTGCGCGAACGCGTTGGTATTGACGCGGTGACGCCGCTGCTCGTAGTCCACCCAGTCGACGAGCTGCGGCTTGTCCCCCCTCGGGAACGTCAGCTGCACGAGCCCGCGCTCGCCTTCGAGCAGACGGCTCACGCTGGGCCCGAGCTGGTCGGGGCAGTACAGGACAACGTCGCCGGGTCTGGCGCGGGCCCGGATCACGTCTGCGGCCTGCCCAGCCTGCGTGCGGTTGTCGAGCACGACGCGCAGGACACTTCCGAGGCCGATGATCAGCACGATGGCGAGCAGGACGGTCCGGATCCGCTTGTCGGCGAACACCATGATGCCGTACGCCACGACCAGGACGAACAGCGGATAGAGGACCGACGCGTAGCGGCCGGCAAACGTGCCGCGCGTGACGAACGCGAACGCGCCGCCGAGCACGAGCGTCCCCATCCAGATCACTGCTTCGGCTCGGACGCCAGGGCGCGTCCGTGCGTCGAGCTCGATGCGGTACAGGTCGACC
>DATFPZ010000160.1:0-20441 GCA_035264545.1 Acidimicrobiia bacterium | reverse complement strand
GGAACCGTCGCCGCGCCGCAGCTCGTGGGGCTCACACAGGACGAAGCCGCGGCGCGAGCCGCCAAGGCCGGCCTCGTGGTCCACGTCGAGCAGCGCGACGTGGACGACCCGGCCGGCCGGGTGATCAGCCAGGCGCCGTCGGCGGGCTCCTTCCTCGACGACGGCGGCACGGTCCGGCTCGTGGTCTCGCGCGGCCCGCCCCCGGTCGTGATCCCCGACGTCGCCGGGCAGCCGGAGGAACAGGCCACCCTCACGCTGGCCGGCGCCGGCTTCGCCGTCGATCCCAAGCACGACTACGACGAGAACGTCCCCGCCGGCGTCGCGATCCGCACCGACCCGCCCGCCAACGAGAAGCATGCGCCCGAATCCACGATCGCGCTGGTCGTGAGCGACGGTCCCCGCCCGGTGGCCGTGCCGGACACGTCGGGCAAGACCTACGACGCCGTCGTCGCCGCCCTCCAGGCCAAGCGCTTCAGCGCGACGCGCGTCGACGACTTCAGCGACACGGTTCCCCCCGGCTCCGTGATCGGCACGGATCCGCCCGCGGGCCAGCTCGCGCCACGCGACTCCCAGGTCGTCGTGCACGTGAGCAAGGGCCCGCAGCCGGTTCCGGTGCCTGACGTCGTCACGATGAGCGTCGAGCAGGCGAGCCAGGCGTTGCAGGCGAGCGGGCTCGTCGCCGACGTGCAGAACTTCGCGCCCGGCCGGACGGTGAAGAGCCAGGACCCACCCGCCGGCACCCAGGTCAACCGGGGCTCCAAAGTCACGCTCGCCCTTTGACGGGCGCGCCGGCGATCGTTTGACCGGTCGGTCAAGTCGGCGCATACGATGCCGCGTCGTCTTCGACGGGGGATCACCATGGGTGCGCTCGACGGGCGGATTGCCATCATCACCGGCGCGGGTCGCGGCCTCGGCCGTGAGCATGCCCTGCTGTTCGCGCAGGAGGGCGCCAAGGTCGTCGTCAACGACCTCGGCGGCGACATCCACGGCGAAGGCGCCGACCGCGCGCCGGCGCAGCAGGTCGTCGACGAGATCGAGAAGATGGGAGGCGAGGCGGTCGCCAACGTCGACAGCGCGGCCGACTGGGAAGGCGCCCAGCGCCTGATCCGGACGGCGGTCGACACCTTCGGCGATCTCCACGTGCTCGTGAACAACGCCGGCATCCTGCGCGACCGCGTCATCGTGAACATGACCGAGGAGGAGTGGGACGCCGTCATCCACGTCCACCTCAAGGGTCATTTCTGCCCGACCCGCCACGCCGCCGCGTACTGGCGGGAGCAGAGCAAGGCGGGCAAGGAGGTGAAGGCGTCGATCGTGCACACCTCCTCGACGTCCGGCCTGCTCGGCAACCCCGGCCAGGCCAACTACGGGGCGGCGAAGTCGGGGATCGCGACCTTCTCGTACATCAGCTCGCTCGAGCTCGGCCGGTACGGCGTCCGTTCGAACGCGATCGCGCCCGCCGCCCGTACCCGCCTGACCGAGCAGACCCCCGGGCTCCAAGACGTGGTGAAGGCGCCCGAGGACGAGGGCTCCTTCGACGTGTGGGACCCGGCCAACGTGTCCCCGTTCGTGGGCTACCTCGCCACCGAGGACTGCCCGTTCTCGGGCGAGGCGTTCCTCGTCCAGGGCGGCGTCGTGCAGCGGTTCCAGCCCTGGAAGCTCTCCGAGAAGATCGACAAGGGCGACCGCTGGACCCTCGAGGAGCTCGAGAAGGAGGCTCAGAAACTCCAGCCCCTGGAGAAGTAGGCAGCCGTGGACGTCTTCGGCGACACCGACGGCGGGCTGAACGCTCTCCTCGTCACGCTCGTCGCAGTCCCGGTCGGCGTACTGGTCCTGGCCGTCATCATCCTCGCCGCCGGACGCGGCGAGCCCGACACCACCGGACGGCGCGCCTTTGCCGTCTACCTCGCGGCAGTCAACTTCGTCGCGATCTTCACGCTCGTGTTCGGGAGCTTCGCGGCAGTGCAGTCACTCGCCGACCTCGTCGTCGACGGCAGGAGCGAGGACGCGGCAGTGCGCGGCGCCGTCCAGGCCGGGCTGATCGTCGGCGCCGCCGTGGTGGTGCTCGTGTTCCACGCGCGCCGCCGGCGGGAGCTCCAGGCCGACGACGTGTTCGAGCGCGGCGGACCCGCGTGGCGAATCGATCGGGCCTACCTGTACGCGGTGTGCTTCGTCGCCGTGCTCGTCGCGCTGTTCGCGCTGGGCGTCGGCGCTTACGGCGTGTTTCGGACGCTCGCTCCCGGTGTCACCGGCGTGTTCACCCCGCGGCACCTCGAGCGCCAGGAAGGAGTGGCCCAGCTGATCTCACTGGTGTGGCTGGGCCTTGCCGCCCTGTACGTCTTCCTCCGCGCCTGGCGCGAGGTCGGCGCGGACGCGGCGTGAGCCCGCCGGGACTCCCTCCGCCGGGCCGGAGCGAAAAATTTGCGCTGAGCACGCAGAAATGACCCGTGTCATAGCCCGGCAGGACTACACATCCCCACCGGATGGGTGCCCGTCTCCCCGCGTTTGTCGCGTCCCGCGGCATTTCGACCCGCCGCGGAACGCGCGCAAGTCGAGACGTCCCGGCCGCCCGATTTGGACCGCTTCGTCCAGAATCGTGGCACGGGGCTATGACCATGTCATGGTGCGAACGAGCCATAGCGCCCTAGTCACAGGCCTCTTTACCGCTGCGGGCGTTCTCCTTACCCTGCCACCGGCCACCAGTTCAGTACCGAGCTCAGCCACCAGTTCACTGGACCCGATGGGAGCGACTTTGAAGCGATTCCCGCACGGGGCGACGACGGGACCGCGACCGCAGCGACCTGGCCGGCGATACGGCCAGCTGCCTCACCGACCCGGCCCGGACCGGCCGGTGGGTCGTCTGCTGCTGACCGAGGACCTGACTCGCTGGGCAGACGCGACGGCGCGGCTGTTCGCCGAGACCGACGCACGCGAGGACGCTGCGCACCTCGAGACACTCTGGGTGCTCGAAGACGCGTGACCGGTTCGACCGCGAAACCGCGGCTCGACAACCCCGACAAGCGAGACCAAATCTGACCGGCCATCGGCCCGACGAGGCAGGAAACTAGCCTCGACCGGGCCGATGGACCGCGACCCCGAGTCCCCGCTCGTCGTCGAGTACCCCGGCGGCGAGGAGGTTCCCGCCGTCGCGTGGCCGATGCTGCTGCGCGAGCGACTCGGGCGCCACGTCCGCGAGAGCGACCGTTACCGCTGGTGGGTCCTCTGGACCGCCCTCGCGGGACTGTTCGCCACCGGGTTCACGATCACGATCCTCGCCGTCTCGCTCGGCGACGTCGCCCGCGACCTCGGTGCCAGCGAGACCGCACTCACCTGGACGGTCACCGGGCCGTTCCTCGCCCTGGCGCTCTCGATGCCGCTGTTCGGCAAGATCGGCGACGTGCGCGGCCACCGCCGCGTGTACCTCATCGGCCTCGCCGGCTTCACCGTGGCCACGTTCCTCACCGCCCTGGCCTGGAACGGCTCGTCGCTCATCGCGATCCGCACGCTGGGCGCCATCCCCGGTGCGGCCACAGGCCCCGCGTCGATGGCGTTGATCATGCGGGCGTTCCCCGAGGAGGATCGGGTCAAGGCGATGGGCTGGTGGTCGCTGGTCGGCGCGGGCGCACCGGTGCTCGGGCTCGTCGCCGGCGGTCCGCTCGTCGACGCCATCGGCTGGCGCGCGATCTTCCTGCTGCAGACGCCGATCGCGCTCGTCGCGCTGCTGGTGGCGATCCCGATCCTGCACGAGACGCCGAAGATGGAGCGCGAGTCGATCGACTACGCCGGCGCCGTCACGCTCGCCGCCGCCACCGTGGGCGCGCTGCTCGGGCTCAGCGTCGGCAGCCAAGTCGGGTGGACGCAGCCGTTGGTGCTGGGGTTGTTCGCGACCGCGCCCGTGGCGCTCGTGCTCTTCGTCGTCGTCGAGCAGCGGGCCGAGCACCCGCTCCTGCCGCTGCGCTTCTTCACCGAGCGGAACTTCACCGCGTCGCTCGTCGCCCAGTTCACGTCGAACTTCGGCTACATGGGCGGCTTCATTGTCACGCCGCTGCTGATGGAGCGGATCTTCGGCTTCACCGTGGCGGCCACGTCGCTGGCGATGATCTGCCGCCCGTTCAGCTTCAGCGTGTCGTCACCGGTGGCGGGCTACGTCGCCGTGCGTGTCGGGGAGCGACGGGCCAGCGTGCTCGGCTGCGCGCTCGTCGTGGTCTCGATGGGCTGCTTCGCGCTCGGGGCCGCGACCGAGACGCTCGCGCTCGTGTTCGGCGCGCTCGTCCTCTCCGGGCTCGGCCTGGGGACGTCACAGCCGTCGCTGATCAGCTCGGCCGCGAACGCGGTGGAGACCGAGAGCCTCGGCGTGGCCAATGCGGCGCAGGTCATGGTCACCCAGATCGGTGTCGTGTCCGGCATCCAGATCGTGTCGATCATCCAGGGCGGCGCGTCGAGCACCAGCTCGTTCACGCTCGCCTACCTCGCAGGCGGAACGGTCGCCGTCGCGGGCATTGTCGGCGCCGCATTCGTGCAATCGGCCGACCGGCCGGCTCGGCTCGGCGTGGCCCAGGCCGCCTAGGCCCGCTGGGCTCCGGCTACTCGGTAGCGGCCTGGATCGCCTCTTGCAGCTTCGGGTTGCCGCCGCCCTGCTGCGACGCCATGAGCTTCGCCATGTCGCCTTGCACGCGGACCTTGCCCTGCATGAACGCCTGCATCCCCGCGTTCGGGTCGCCGGAGATGAACACCTGCTTGGCCGTGGCGTAGTCGGTCGTGAGGGTGACGTCGGCGCCATCCGTGTGCCCGACGCCCCATTCACCCTTCCCGTCGCGGGCGCCCATGTGCATCTGCCGCTCGTCGCCGAACGGTGTGTCGGTGATGACGAGGTTGACCATCACGTTCGCCTGGGCCGGCGCGTCGGCCCCGTGCTCCTCGACCAGCTTCCCGACCACGTCGAACCAGTCGTCCGACAGGAATTGGTGCTTCGCCACCGATCCTCCGCAATGCTCTTGGCCGCCGTCGCAAACCCCGGCTTTGCGGCGGCGGTCGGCAAAGCCGCCGCCGTCGCCGCTGTGCCCGAATCGGCGCGGGATCGTAACCGTGCTTGACCGGGTGGTCTAGTTCCCGGTCTAACCTGATTGCCGATGGCGGCAAAGACGCGCGACGAGCGCATCGAGACGCACGAGCGCAACCCGAAGTGGCAGAACGTGCCGTTGCGTATCGAGATGTCCGAGTGCATCAACTGCGACGCGTGCCTCCGCCACTGCCCTGAGCAGTTCGGCGCGATCTTCAATCACGGCATCGACGTGATCATCGTCCCCGAGCTGTGCAGCGGCTGCCTGAAGTGCGTCCCGGTCTGCCCGGTCGACTGCATCTACCCCGATCCCGAGTGGTCGCCCGCCCCCGACGACTGGTGGAAGCACCCCGGGAACCCGGGCGACCCGTACGTCTGACCCGGCCGGCTGCCGTGTCGCCCGCCGTCCGCACCGAGACCGACGCCGGCGTGCGCTCGGTCGTCCTCAGCCGACCGGGGGAGTACAACACCATCACCCCTGAGTTGCGCGACGAGCTCGCGGCGGCGATCGACGACGCCGACGCCGACCGTGACGTCCGCGTGATCCTGCTGCGAGCCGACGGCCCCGCCTTCTGCGCCGGCTACGCGCTGGACTGGTCGACGCAGGCGCAGGCCGCGGAGGGGGCCGCGCGCGAACGGGTCTGGGACTCGGTCGCCGACTACCAGATGATGTCCCAGTTCGTCGCCACGTACATGAAGCTCTGGTACGCGTCGAAGCCAACGATCGCCGCCGTGCAGGGCTGGTGCATCGCCGGTGGCACCGACATGGTCCTGTGTGCGGACCTCATCGTCGCCGGTGAGAGCGCGGTGCTCGGGTACCCGCCGTCGCGCGTGTGGGGCACGCCGACCACGGCGATGTGGGTGTACCGCATGGGTTTGGAGCAGGCGAAGCGCTACCTGCTCACCGGCGACGAGATCCCCGCGCCCGACGCGGCTCGCATCGGCCTGATCCTCGAGGCCGTTCCCGACGACGAGCTTCAGGAGCACGCCGCGGCCTTGGCGCGGCGCATGGCCCGCTTGCCGCTCAACCAGCTCCAGATGCTGAAGCTGCTGTGCAACCAGACGGCCGAGAGCATGGGGATGGCCGCGAGCCGGACGCTGGGCACCTTGTTCGACGGCATCGCGCGGCATACGCAAGAGGGAGTCGATTTCGTGGCCCGGTCCGAGGAGGTCGGGTTCCGCGACGCCGTGCGCGAGCGCGACGACCCGTTCGGCGATTACGGGTCGGGCCCGCGGTCCAAACGCCGCTGAGGCTCGGGCGCACGATCCGTAGACTCCAAATCGTGAACAGCGCGCGCGTCTCCCGAGCCGACGTCGAGCACGTGGCGATGCTCGCCCGGCTCGCGCTCACCAACGCCGAGATCGAGCGGCTGACCGGGGAGCTGGGCGCGATCCTCGACTACGCCGCGGAGGTCTCGGCGCTCGACACCGCCGACGTGCCGCCGACAGCGCACCCACTCCCGTTGGTGAACGTGTTCCGGCCGGACGAACCGCGCCCGGGTCTGGATCGCGATGAAGTGCTCGGGCAGGCACCGGAGGCCGAGAACGGCCAGTTCCGCGTCCCGCGCATCCTCGGCGAAGCACCGTGACCGCGGTCGAGATCGCGGTGGCGGTACGCGCCGGCGAGCGTTCCGCGCGCGATGTGATCGAGGAGCACCTGAAGCAGATCGAGGCGCGCGAAGCGGAGCTGCACGCGTTCAACTACGTCCTCGCGGACGAAGCGCGCGCCGTCGCCGATGCCGTCGACGCGTCCGTCGCACGCGGCGATGATCCCGGGCCGCTGGCGGGCGTCCCAGTCGCGCTCAAGGACAACATGTGCACGCGCGGGATCCCGACCACGTGCTCGTCGAAGATCCTCGAGGGATGGCGACCCCCGTACTCGGCGACGGTCGTCGACCGGGTCGTGGCCGCCGGTGGCGTCCCGATCGGCAAGACCAACCTCGACGAGTTCGCGATGGGCTCGTCCACCGAGAACTCCGCCTTTGGCCCGACCCGCAACCCGCGCCGACCCGACCGGGTGCCGGGCGGCTCGAGCGGCGGGTCGGCGGCCGCGGTCGCAGCCGGGTTCGCCGCCGTGGGTCTGGGCTCTGACACCGGCGGCTCGATCCGTCAGCCGGCCGCCCTGAGCGGGGTCGTCGGGATCAAGCCGACCTATGGCGTCGTGTCGCGCTACGGCCTCATCGCGTTTGCGAGCTCGCTCGACCAGATCGGGCCGCTCACCGATTCGGTGGAGGACGCCGCGCTACTGCTCGAGGTGATCGCCGGGCACGACCCACTCGACTCCACCTCGATCGCCGAGCCGGCGCCGAGTCTGCGCGACGCGGTGCGCGCCGGCGTCGACGGGCTGCGGGTCGGGATCGTCGAGGAGCTCGCCGACGCTCAGGGCGTGCAGCCGGACGTGGTAGACGCGGTGGAGCAAGCTGCGCTCGCCCTCGAGAAGGAAGGCGCGACTGTCAAGCGGGTGTCGGTGCCGAGTGCCGCGTACGGGCTGTCGGCGTACTACCTGATCGCGCCGGCGGAGGCGTCGAGCAACCTGGCCCGCTACGACGGTGTCCGGTACGGGCTGCGGGTCGAGGGGCCCGACGCCGCCACCATGAACGCCCGCACCCGCGACGCCGGCTTCGGCCCAGAGGTGAAGCGCCGGATCATGCTCGGTACGTACGCGCTGTCGGCGGGCTACTACGACGCGTACTACGGCCAGGCGCAGCGCGTCCGAACGCTCATCATCCGCGACTTCGCCCGCGCCTACGAGCACTTCGACGCGCTGCTCGGGCCCACGTCACCTACGACCGCGTTCGAGCTCGGCGCGAAGACGGCGGATCCGCTGTCGATGTACCTGTCGGACGTTTGCACGGTGCCGACGAGTCTCGCCGGCCATCCGGCGGCCAGTGTTCCGTTCGGCGTCGACGGCGACAGGTTGCCGATCGGGGTGCAGGTGCTCGCGCCCGCGCTCGGGGAGTCCGTCATGTTCCGGGTCGCCCGCACGATCGAGATGGCCGCGCCGTGACCGCCGCCTGCGTCTCAGCGGCCGAAGTGCGCAAGTGCCCGGTTGAGCACGTCGGCCTGCTCCCATTGCAGGAAGTGGCCGGCGTCGGCGACGACGAACGGGCCGACACACTCGGTGAACGCGACGCGCGCCCGGTCGGGGAACGAGTCGGGCACCACCGCGTCCTCGGGGCCGTAGAGCACGAGCGCGGGCACGGGGCACGGCTCGAACAGCTTGGGCGCGTCCTCCATGGGCCGATTGCCGTAGGCGGTCTCGTAGCTCCCCCAGCTGGCGCGCAGGCGGTCGGCGGCGGCGAAGGGCTCGGTCATGAAGTCGACGTCGTCGGGCCCGAAGTGCCCGGGAGCGGCCCACAGCCGGTGCCCGTACATGGCGGCCACCCAGGCGCGCCGGCGGGCGGGCGTGTCGAGCTCGGCGATCAGCGCCTCGGGGTCCTGGCCCTGGCGGCGGAAGTAGTCGGCGGTGGGACGGGTGTCGCGGCCGTCGTCAGGCGGGATCCCGGCGGCGGCGAAGAGCTCCTCGTGCAGGATGACGAGGGTGTTGAACACGCAGATGCGCTCCACGAAACCGGGATAGCGCAGCGCGAGGTCGTACAGGATGACGCCGCCGAGGTCGCCGCCCACGACCGTGCATCGCTCGTGTCCGAGCACGTCGTGGACGAGCGCGTACAGGTCGAGCGAGTACGCGGTGACGTCGTAGAAGCCGTCGGGCGCGAGGTCGGAGTCGCCGTACCCGCGCAGGTCGGGGGCGATCACCTCGAAGCCGGCGTCGGCGAGAGCCCCGACGTTGCGCCACCAGATGCGTTTGGTCTCCGGGTAGCCGTGGATGAGCACGATCGGCGTGCCCCCCGCGCCCTCATGCACGTACGCGAGCGACACCCCGTTGCGCACCTCGCTGCGCTTGACCGTGAAGGCGTTCGGGTCGGGTCGTTCGGGCACGGCAGGAGTCTGGCATGACGGCGACGACCGCCACGACGTGGGAGGCGGTGATCGGCCTCGAGGTGCACGTCGAACTGGCCACCGCGACGAAGCTGTTCTGCTCGTGCAAGAACGAGTTCGGCGCCGACCCCAACACGAACGTCTGCCCGGTCTGCCTCGGGCTGCCCGGCTCGCTTCCGGTGCTCGGCGAGCGGGCGGTGGAGTTCGCGCTGCGCGTCGGCGAGGCGCTGCAGTGCACGGTTCCGGACCGCTCGCTGTTCCACCGAAAGAACTACTTCTATCCGGACATGCCGAAGGACTATCAGATCAGTCAGTACGACGAGCCGATCTGTGTCGACGGGTCGCTCGAAGTCGACGGCTTCCGCGTCGGCATCGAGCGCGCGCACATGGAAGAGGACACCGGCAAGACCATCCACGTTGGGGGCGGCGGACGCATTCACGAAGCCGACCACTCGCTGGTCGACTACAACCGCGCCGGCATCCCCCTCATGGAAGTCGTGAGCCGGCCCGACCTCCGCAGCGCGGAGCAGGCGCGCGCCTACGTGAACGAGCTGCGCGCCATCCTGCAGGCGATCGGCGTCTCCGACGTGAAGATGGAGGAGGGCGCGTTCCGCATCGACGCCAACATCTCGTTGCGGGCGGCTGGGGCGGCCGAGCTCGGCACCAAGGTCGAGGTCAAGAACATGAACTCGATCCGGTCGCTTGGCCGGGCGCTGGAGTACGAGATCGAGCGGCAACGCGCGCTGCTGGACGCCGGCGAGCGCGTCGTACAAGAGACGCGCCACTGGGACGAGGACGCCGGCGTCACCCACACGATGCGGACCAAGGAGGAGGCGGACGACTACCGCTACTTCCCTGAGCCCGACCTCGTGCCGGTGGCACCCGACGGCTCGATGCGCGAACAGGTTCGGGCCGCGATGCCGGAGCTGCCGGCGGCCGTGCGTGCCCGCCTCGTGTCGGAGTGGGGGATCGGCGAGCACGAGGCGCGCGTGCTCATCGGCACGCCGGGCCTCGCCGAGTTCGCCCAGGCGGCGGTGGCGGCGCTGCGGGGCGGCACGCCGAAGGACGTCGTGAACTGGTGCACCGGCGAGCTGCTCGGGTACCTGCACGAGACGGGCCTTGCGCCGGGCGCGCTGCCGCTGCCACCCGACGGGCTGGCCGAGCTCGTCGACCTCGTTGCCGACGGCACGCTGTCACGGAACCTGGCCAAGGACGTGCTCGCCGAGTGCCTACGCGAGCCGAAACGACCGAAGCAGGTCGTCGAAGAGCGGGGGCTCGCGCAGGTCAGCGACGAAGGTGAGCTGACGTCGATCGTGGACGAGATCATCGCCGCGCACCCGGACGTCGTCGCCGACTACCGCGCCGGCGACGACAAGGCCCGCAAGAAGAAGCGCGGGTTCCTGATGGGGGAGGCGATGAAGGCGACCAAGGGCCAGGGCAACCCCCAACTCCTCAACCGCCTCCTCGACGCCCGCCTCTCGTAGCTGTCACACCACGCTGTTTTCATTGGTCCATGACCGTCGATATTCGACGCTCACGGACCAATGAACTGGCGAATCGACAACACGGAGCCTTCTCGCGCGGTCAGGCGCTCGCACTCGGCTGGTCTGAGAGCCAAATCGACCGAAGATTGGCGACGAGCCAATGGGAGGTCATCCTCCCGGGCGTATACAAGTTCGCCGGCGCGCCCGCCACGGGTCGCCAGGCGGCCATCGCCGCCTGCCTGTGGGCAGGGCCGGGTTCCGTGGTGTCCCATGGGGCCGCTGGAGCCCTTTGGGGTCTCGAGGGCGTCACCGCCAGCGGAATCGAGCTGTGGGTACCGAACAATCGGAGGCTCCGCACCACCAAGTTGATGGTGCATCGAACCGACGAACTGCATCGGGTCGACCGGACACGACGGGAGGGCATCCCGATCACGACGCCCGCGCGCACGCTCATCGATCTGTCCGGCGTGCTCGACGAAGAGACGCTGGAAGCTGCGGTGGAATATGCGTTCCGGCGACGGCTCGTAGGTGGACGGTTCTTGCGACAGCGCCTCGATGAGCTCGGTGGAAGCGGTCGTCCCGGCAGTACGACGTTGCGCGGCATCCTCGATCGACGTTGCGAAGACGCCGCCCTCGAGTCACGGCTCGAGGTGAAGGTGTGGCGGCTGTTGGTGCGAAGCGGGCTTCCGAAGCCGCGGCGCCAGCATCCCGTTCAGATCGACGGACTTCGCTACCGCCTCGACTTCGCGTGGCCGAGTTTTCATGGCTGTCGAGGCCGACGGCTTCGCGACGCACGGTGCGCGCCGCCAGGTGTTCCACGCGGATCGCCGCCGCATAGCCAAGCTGGCGAGCAGCGGTTGGCGGATCGTCCCCGTCACGTGGGAAGACGCGACCGCGCGACCGAACCAGTGGCTCTCGGAGCTCGGTCGGACGCTGCTGTTGGCCGCCTAGTCCATCGGGACGTTGCGGACGAGCTTGCCGTCGATGCGGTCGAGGATCTCGTCGAGGGTCTCGCCGGTGATCGTGAGGCCGTGGTTGCGCTGGCCGACGACGGCGTGGCCGGGGTCGGGCGCCTCGCGGACGAGCTGTGCGACCGCGCTCGCCAGCTCCACGGTGCCGCACGGGTAGTTGATCTCCGTCGAGTCGATGCCGTCCATCCACGCGTGCACGTGGAGGATGGCGCCGACCTCGGGATGCTCGTTGTAGATCATCCAGTGCTCGATAGCGTCGACGGACACCCGGTTGGGCTTCACGTCGGGCGGGACGCTCAGGATCATCGTGTCGCGCTCGGCGTCGTAGCCCTGCACGAGCAGGATGTGCTTGCCCACGTCGGTCAGCGCGGACTTGTCGACGCCGCTGGCGCTCATCCAGAACTCGGGGCCGAGCGCGCCGTCGGCGGTGCGGCGGGCACTGGCGTTTCCGTAGCTGAGACCGCCGATGCCGTACAGCAGCTTCACGTGCCGTAGGTCGCGTTCGGAGAGGATCTCCTCGATCGGGAACGCGGCCGGGAGCAGGTCGAGGGCGTCGAGATGCTCGCCCGCCCGGCGGATCTGGCGGGTGTGGTCGTCGCCATCCCAGAGCTGCTCGGGCAGGTCGGTGCGGAATTCGTTGGCGATGACGAGGCGCGACGACGCCAGTGGCTCCATCCGCTCGAACACCGCGGCGAAGAACTTGTCGTCGTCACCGTCGTGGTGGACGGCGTACGTGCCCTGCTCGAGGGTCACGAAATGCGCGGCCGGCGAGCCGTCATGGTCGCTCACCATCACGCAGAGGTTGGCGAGCGCGCGCACCAGCAGCGGGTAGCCGGCGCGGAGGATGTCTTCGGGAGGCCTGCCGACGTCGGCGAGACCGACGACGAACGTGGGCGCCGACTTCCGGCGATAGGGGCGGGGCTTCTCGCTGTCGAGACGGTTGAGCACGATCTGGACCTCGGGGCCCGGCTCGGGCAGCTCGTGGTATCCCTGCTCGACCATGACGCGGCGGAGGCCGTCGGTGAACCAGCGCATGCGGCGCGTGCCGTCGTCGCCGTACGCCGCAAAGGACCGCGGCTCGACGCGGGCCTGGGCGAGCCCGATCCCTGCGGTCTCCACGGTGCGGCCCATCAACGAAACTCCCCCTTGGGGCGGACGAATGGAGAGCCAGCGTAGGGCGGCGACCAGATCGATGCAGTCCCGACAAATCGCCCGCCGCCCGCCGGCGCATCTGATGCAATCGACCTGTGGACGGCCGGGAAGGTTACGACGCCGCCGCCTACGGCGATCGCATCGCCGACGTCTACGACGAGCTGCCCACGCACCCGCCCGACGCCGACGCCGCGGCCGCGTGCCTGGCGGACTTGGCCGGGTCCGGCCCCGCGCTCGAGCTCGCCATCGGGACCGGACGGCTCGCCCTTCCGCTCGCCGAGCGCGGTGTAGCCGTCTCCGGGATCGACGCCAGCGAGGCGATGGTTGCGAAGCTGCGGGCCAAGCCGGGCGGTGACCGCATCCCGGTCGCGATCGGAGACTTCGCCGACGTGCCCGTCGACGGTCGCTTCGCGCTGATCTGCGTCGTCTACAACACGTTCTTCGCGCTCCTCGACCGCGACGCGCAACGCCGCTGCTTCGAGCGCGTCGTCGATCACCTCGCGCCGGGCGGCCGGTTCGTGATCGAAGCGTTCGTCCCCGACCCGAGTCGGTTCGAGCGAGGCCAGCACGTCGAAGTCAGGCACATCGGTGTCGACTTCGTGCTGTTGTCGGTGAGCCGTCACGACGCTGCCACACAACGCGTCGAGTCGCTGCTCGTCCGACTCGGGAACGACAGCATCCGAACCTGGCCCGTCCGCATCCGGTACTCGTATCCCGACGAGCTGGATGTCATGGCCGAGGAAGCAGGCCTGCAGCTCGAGCGCCGGTGGGACGGATGGACGCGTGAACGCTTCACCACTCAGAGCGTCAAGCACGTCTCGGTGTACGTCGCCGCCGAGAGGGGATGACACCAAATCGAGGCGTTCGCGCGTTGAGGGTTGCCTGTCTGGAAGGGAGGGCAGATAGTGGATTGCGAACTTCGGAATCACGGGAAGGGAGGCTCCCATGAAGAAGAAGTTCTGCGCCGTCGCCATTGCGCTCTCGGCGGCTCTGCCGGTCATTGCAACATCGTCTCCGGCTGGGGCACAACCGCCCGGACAGTGCAAGAAGGTGAACGGACATTGCAACGGCCAGAGCGAATCAGCTCCGCCTCACTGCGAGCAGTTCCCGGCGGGCTGGCAAAAGAAGCTCGGCTGCTGACCAAACGGTAAACCTTGGGGGCGGTGTCGCGCCGCCCCCAAGCTGATTTAGCCGTTCGCCATCTGGTCCATGAACTGCTTCAGGTCGAAGTAGTCGCGCCAGGCGGAGATCTTGCCGTCCCGCACCTCGAAGGTGCCCATCACGGGCAGCTCGACCTTGCCGTTCGGCATCACGAAAACGTCGACCCGCTCGGTGAGCACGACGTCGCCGTCGGCCACGATGTTGCGCACTCGGAAGTCGATCTGCTCGGCACCGCCGGCGAACCCGGCAATGAACGACTTGATCGCGTCGCGGCCCGTGATGGGGTCCATCGGGATGTTGTGGTACACGGCGTCGTCGGTGAAGAACTCGGCGATCTCGTCGGGGTCGACGTTCGACCACACGGCGCAGAACCGGCGGACGATCTCGATGGGGGTCTCATTCTCTTTGGCCACGGGTCTCCTTCCGGTCAGGCTGGGTCGATCGCGACTGCGGACACCGGCGGCAAGCCGTCGGCGAGCACCCGCCAGGTACGTCCGGCGTCATTGGAGCCGTACACGACGCCGTCGGCGCCACCAAACGCGACGCGCGAACCGTCGGTGTCGAGGCACCCTGTGTCGATGTTGTGCGGCTGCCAGTCGGGCAAGCCATCGGTGCAGCGCTGGAGTGGGCCGGTCTCGTCGATGGCGCGTCGGTACACCGCCGCTTCCTCGGTGAACGGTCCGGTCGACGCGCTCACGAACATCATGTCGCCCGCCGTCGCCACCGCTCGGCAGTACGAAGCGTGCAAGCCGTCGGTGTGCACCGTCCAGGTCGCGCCGGCGTCGTCACTCCGGCACAATCCGACCGCCGCCGCCGCGAGCACGAGCTCCGGCCGGTCCGGGTGGGCGCGCACCTGATGGACGTCGGCGTCGACGTCGATGGTTGGCTGCCACGTGGCGCCATCATCGGTCGACCGGGGAATCCCGCCCACATGCACGTTGGCGAGTAGGACGCCCCCCGCAGTCGCGGTCAGCGATCGCACGTAGGGCTTGCGGCTCCCGACCGCGTGCCAGTCGTCGCGGCCGGCGACGGTCTCGAATCCCTGGATGGGCTCGAACCGCTTCTGCTTGAAGACGCGCGTGAGCGACGAACCCCAGCCGACGATCGCCTCGTCCGACCGGGACAGCAACGCGCCGTGGATCCCGAGCGAGCGTTCGGGGGATCGAACCGTGAGGGCCTGTCGCCAGCCGCCGTCTGCCTGGTACACGACGGTCTCGCTGTCGAAGACCGCCCAGTCACGGCTGAGTGCGGTGACCGAATGGCCGGCGACCTGGCGTTCCCGCGAGCCGTCGAGCGCGTAGAGCCCGTCCGCGGTCCCGACGCGCACCCTCATGCGCCCACCTTGAACCCCTCGAGCACCACCGTCCAACGCGCCGGGTCGGCGCGGTAGGGCGCGTTGAAGCTGATCCGGTCGACGAGGCCGCCGTAGCGCGCCAGCACGCGGGGTGCGATCTCCTCCGGTGTCCCGCGCACGGTGAACGTGTCGACGAGCTCGTCGCCGATCAGGCCGCCCATCTCCTCCCAGCGGCCCTCCTTGGAGAGCCGGTTGAGCTCGGGCTGGAGGTCGCCCCAGCCGTGCACGTCGAGCACGCGCCGGTACGCCGGGGTCGAGCCGTAGAACGCGAGCTGGCGGCGGACGCCGCCCTCGGCGGCGACGATCTCCTCGTCGGTATCGCCGGTCACGATCATCAGCGGGAATGCGATCTCGAACCCCTCGCGCGTCCGGTCCCCACGGGCGAACCCGCGCTCGAGCGCGGGAAGCGTGACCTCGCGCAGGAACCGCTCCGTGCTGAACGGATGGACGAGGAACCCGTCTGCGACCTCGCCGGCAACCTCCGTCATCGCCGGGCCGACGCCGGCGAGCCACAGGCGCGGCGGCCCGTACGGGTTCGGGCCCGGGTTGAAGAACGGGGTCATGAGCGTGTGCCGGTAGAAGTCGCCGTCGAAGCGCAGCGGCGCGCCCTCGTGCCAGCACGCCCAGATGGCGCGGATCGCGAGCGCGAGCTCGCGCATGCGGGCGGCGGGCTTGGACCACGGCATCGAGAACCGCTTCTCGATGTGCGGGCGGATCTGCGAGCCGAGCCCGAGGACGAAGCGGCCCTCCGAGACGCTCTGCAAGTCGTACGCCGTCTGCGCCAAAGTCATCGGGTTGCGGGCGAACGCCACCGCGATCGCGGTCGACAGCTCGAGACGCTCGGAGTGCTCGGCGGCGAGGAGCACGGGCAGGAACGGGTCGTGCGGGCCCTCAAACGTGTACGCACCGTCGTAGCCGGCGGCTTCCAGCTCGCGTGCCCGGTTTGCGATGTCGCCGAGCTTGTCCGTGAGTGACCCGTCGATTTTCATGGGTTCGATCGTAGGTCGGTAGCTGAACACGAGAGAGCGGCGCGAACGGCGGCAGTACGCTGCCGCGGAGACGGCGGCTTTGCCGACCGTCGCCGCAGGAGCCGGAACTTGCGACGGCGACCAAGGAGAGGCAGTTGAGCGAGGACCTGAAGCCACGCAGCCGCGAAGTCACCGACGGCATGGAACGAGCCGGCGCGCGAGCCATGCTGCGCGCCGTCGGCATGACCGACGAGGACTGGGACAAGCCGCAGATCGGCGTGGCGTCGAGCTGGAACGAAGTCACCCCGTGCAACATGCCGCTCGACCGGCTCGCGAAGCGGGCCAAGGACGGCGTCCGCGCCGCTGACGGTTTCCCGATCGAGTTCGTCACGATCGCCGTCAGCGACGGCATCTCCATGGGCCACGAGGGCATGCGCGCCTCGCTCGTCAGCCGTGAGGTCATCGCCGACTCGATCGAGACGATGATGCACGCCGAGCGGTTCGACGGCATGGTCACGTTCGCGGGTTGCGACAAGAGCCTGCCCGGCATGCTGATGGCCGCCGGCCGTCTCAATCTCCCTTCGGTGTTCCTCTACGGCGGCGCCATCCTCCCCGGCCACTGGAAGGACCAGGCGCTCGACGTCGTCAGCGTGTTCGAGGCCATCGGCGCCTGCGCGGCCGGCACGATCACCGAGAACGAGCTCGGCGAGATCGAGCGGCGGGCGTGCCCCACGGAGGGCTCGTGCGCGGGGATGTTCACGGCCAACACGATGGCGTCGGCGGCCGAGGCGCTCGGCATGTGCCTACCCGGGAGCTCGGCGCCACCGGCGGTGGACCGGCGCCGCGACGACTTCGCCTTCGACTCGGGACGCGCGGTCGTGGGACTCCTCGAGGCCGGGATCCGGCCCCGCCAGATCATGACCAAGCCCGCCTTCGAGAACGCGATCGCAGTGGTGAACGCGCTCGGCGGGTCGACCAATGCCGTGCTCCACCTGCTCGCCATCGCCCACGAATCGGAGGTCGAGCTCGAGCTCGACGACTTCAACCGCATCGCGGCCAAGGTGCCGCACATCGCCGACACGAAGCCGCACGGCAAGTACCACATGGCCGACATCGACCGCATCGGCGGCGTGCAAGTCGTGCTGCGCGAGCTCCTCGACGCGGGACTGCTCCACGGCGACTGCCTGACGGTCACGGGCAAGACCTTGGCCGAGAACCTCGCCGACCTCGACCCGCCGGCGCCCGACGGCGACGTCGTGCACTCCTTGCGCGACCCGATCCACACCGAAGGCGGCATCGTCGTGCTGCGGGGCTCGCTCGCACCCTATGGCGCGGTGGTGAAGGTCGCCGGGCTCGACAGCGATCGCTTCGAAGGGGTCGCGCGCGTCTTCGACGGTGAAGACGCGGCGATGGACGCCGTCCTCGGCGGGAGGATCAACGCCGGCGACGTCGTGGTGATCCGCTACGAAGGCCCGAAGGGCGGTCCCGGGATGCGAGAGATGCTCGCGGTCACGGGCGCCATGAAGGGCGCGGGCCGCGGCGCCGACGCCGCCCTCGTGACCGACGGCCGGTTCTCGGGCGGCACGCATGGGTACTGCGTCGGGCACGTCGCGCCCGAGGCCTTCGACGGTGGACCGATCGCGTTCGTCGAGGACGGCGACCGCGTCGTGATCGACGCCGCCAGCCACACGCTCGACCTCCTGGTCGACGACGCCGAGCTCTCCCGCCGCAAGTCGGACTGGAAGCTGCCCGAGCCGCGCTACACGAGCGGCGTCCTCGCCAAGTACGCCAAGCTCGCCCAGGGCGCCGAGCACGGCGCGATCACGAACGTCTGACGATGCGTGCATGAAGCCCGCTGAGCGGGCTTGAGGAACGCATCAGGACAGTCCGTATGCCCGAAGGCATCGAAGTCGAGTACGCGCGCCGGCTCGTCGAGGAACGCGCGCTGCGCCGCAAGATTGCCGGGATCGACGCGCCGGACGCGTGGTACCTCAAACGCGGTCTCACCGCCGCCGCCCTCGCGCCCGCCCTGACCGGCCACCGGCTCACCGCCGCCCGCCGCCGCGGCAAGCTGCTCCTGCTCGACACCGACCGCGCCGGCCCGACACTCGGGCTGCACCTCGGCATGAGCGGGCGAGTCCTCATCGACGACCACGCCGCCGGCGACCCGCTCATCTACGGCAGCAACCTCGAGAACCCCATCTGGCACCGCTTCACGCTGCGCTTCGCCGACGGCGGCTCACTCGCCATGCGCGACCCGCGCCGCCTCGGTGCCGTCGAGCTCGACCCCGACGAGGAACGCCTCGGACCCGACGCGTTCGAAGTCAGCCAAGCCGAGCTCGACCGGGTGCTCATCCGCAGCCGCGCGCCGGTGAAGGCGGTGCTCATGGACCAGTCCCGCATCGCCGGGCTCGGCAATCTCCTCGTGGACGAGGTCCTGTGGCGGGCCGGCATCGATCCAGCCCGGCCGGCGCGTGAGCTCGACCGCAACGAGCGCCGCCGCGTGCACCGCGCCATCCGCCGCACGTTGCAGTTGACCCTCGAGCGAGGCGGATCGCACACCGGCGACCACATGGCGCAGCGCGTCGCCGGCGGCATGTGCCCGAAGGACGGTACGCCGTTCGAGCGTCGCACGGTCGCCGGTCGCACCACGTTCTCCTGCCCGCAGCACCAACGCTGAGGCCGCGCCGTACCATTCGGTCGTGCGGGTCCTCGTCGTTGAGGACGAGTCCAAGATGGCGACCCTCGTGCGCAAGGCGCTCGAGCTCGAGGGTTACTCGGTCGATGTTGCGATGACCGGCACGGACGCCGTCTGGATGGGCTCCGAGAACGAGTACGACGCCATCGTGCTCGACGTGATGATCCCCGAGCCCGACGGTTTCGAAGTGTGCCGGCGCCTGCGCGCCGACGGCCGCTGGGCCCCGATCCTGCTGCTCACTGCCCGCGACAGCGTCGACGATCGCGTGATCGGTCTCGACGCCGGCGCCGACGACTACATCCCGAAGCCCTTCTCGTTCGAAGAGCTGTACGCGCGACTGCGCGCGCTCACCCGGCGAGGCGCGCCGCAGCGCCCGCGGGTCCTCGAAGTCGGCGACCTCGAGCTCGACCCCGCCCGGCATCGAGTGACGCGCGCTGGCAACGAGGTCGAACTGAGCCCCAAGGAGTTCGCGCTGCTCGACCTGTTCATGCGGCACGCCGACGAGGTGCTGAGCCGCACCACGATCCTCGAGCACGTCTGGGACTTCGCGTACGACGGGACCTCGAACGTCGTCGACGTCTACGTCCGCTACCTGCGCGAGAAGATCGATCGGCCCTTCGACCGCACGACCCTCGAGACGGTCCGGGGAGTCGGATACCGGCTCCGGAGTGACGCGTGATCAGGCGTCCCCGAACGCTGCGCGGCCGGCTGACGCTCGTGTTCGCGCTCGTCACCGCCGTCCTGTGCCTGCTCGTCGGTGTGCTCGTCGACTTCCAATACCGCAACGCGTTGCGAGAAGCGCTCGACGACGGCCTGGCAACGCGCTTCGCGAACCTCGAACGCGACCTCGCCACCAGCGGCGACCAGTCCGTCGAGCCCACGCTGCCGGACTCCGAGGCGTTCGCGCAGATCGTCGACGTGGACGGCCAAGTCGTGAACGCCGCCCCCCGCGCACTCCTCGAGCGGCGCGTCCTGACCAAGAGCGAGCTCGCCGATGCCCGCACCCGCCGGATCACGATCGAGCGGGCGGCCGCGCCCGGCGACCAGCAGTCGCGCCTGCTGGCGGGCCCGGCCGGCCAGCGCGGGCTCGGGCTCGTCGTCGTGGTCGGGACGTCCCTCGACGAGGCGATCGACGCCCAGCACCGCCTCGAGCAGGCACTCGTGATCGGCCTCCCGCTGCTGGCGGGGATCGTGTCGGTCGCCGGCTGGTTCCTCGCCGGCGCCGCGCTCAAACCCGTGCGCGACCTCGTCGAGGAGGCCGACGAGATCTCCGCCGTCGCGGCGCGAGGACACCGACGGCGCCTGTCGGTCCCGGCGACGGGCGAGGAGCTCGCCGACCTCGCGCGCCACCTCAACGAGCTCCTTGCCCGCATCGAGGCCGCGCTCGAGCACGAGCGCGCCTTCCTCGACGACGCCAGCCACGACCTGCGCACGCCGATCTCGATCGTGCGCAGCGAGCTCGAGCTCGCGCGCATGCAGACCGAGGCGGGAAGCGAGCTCGCGCGGGCGCTCGACTCCTCTCTGGAGGAAGTCGACCGACTCGACCGGCTGGCGGTGAACCTGCTCGTCCTGGCGCGCTCGCGCTCTGCCGGGCCGCCCCGTCTCGAGCCGGTTGAGCTCGGCGAGCTGTCGCGACGCGCGGCCCAGACCGT
>DATFPZ010000159.1:0-5687 GCA_035264545.1 Acidimicrobiia bacterium | reverse complement strand
GATACCCGCGACTGGACGTCGAGCATCCCCGCCACGATGCCCGCGCTCACTGTGCTCGGCGGCGGCGGAGTCGTCGTGCTCGTACGCCGCGCAGGTGCAGCCGCGGTGCGGGCGCCACTCATCGGCGCGGTGAGCGGTGGCCTCTCCACCCTCACGATCGCGTTCGTCGCCAACCGGTACATGTCCGACCTGCTCCCGGCCATCGTGCTCGCGAGCCTGGTCGGGCTCCATGCCCTGCTCGGCACCGCCCGGCGCGGGCAGAGACGGACGTGGACGCGCGCCGTCGCCGTCGTCGTGCTCGCCCTCGCACTGATCTCGCTGTGGGTCAACTTCGCGTTGGCGTTCTCGTACCAGCGCGCGCTCTTCCCGCAAGCCGCCTCCCAACGCGCCGGCTACATCGGGTTCCAGCAGGACGTCGACGAGCTCATTCCGGGCGGCCCTCGGGGAAACGTGCAATTTGGCCGGGAGCTCCCGGAACGGGGCGCGCGGGGGGAGCTCTTCGTCGTCGGCGACTGTGACGGGCTCTACTGGTCGGACTCACGCGAGTGGCTCGCGATCGAGAGGGCAAACGACGCCGGACACTTTCGCCTGCGAGTCCGGTTCCCCGACCTCGCTACCGGCGAAGAGACGCTCCTCGGCACCGGCGCCGGCTCCGATCAGAACGTGCTCCAGCTGCGATACCTCCCGGATCACCGGGCCCGCTTCGTCCTCCTCAGCCGGGTCGCGCCGGAGCCGCTCGTGAGCGCGCCCCAGCGCATCGAGCCCGGCCGCGAGCATTCGATGGACGTCATCATCGACAGTCGCACCGGTCTGGTGCGCGTGACGCTCGACGGCCACGGCGTACTCGACGAGATCACGTTTCTTGTGAACGGCGATCAGGCCACGATCGGGAGCGCAGCCGGCCAGGCCCCGTTCTCGGGCACCATCCGCGAGCTTCCGGTGCGCACGCCCCTGTGCGATCGGGTGCGCGACCGCTACCGAGCCGACTCGAGCTCGTAGAGAAACTGGTAGGCGAACAACGTCGGGCGCAGCGCGGTTCCGATGCGGTCGACGCGCTTGATGGCACGACGCATCGTGTCGCCCGCGCCGGCGACATCATCCCGACTTCCGCGGTCGACGATCTCGAGCGGCAGCGTGAGGAACTCGCGCCGTCGCACCGAGTAGCCGGCGCGGTCGACCATGCTCTCGAAGCTCTTGCGGGTGAAGAACCGCACGTGGCCGCGGTCGAGAATGCCGCGCCGGTCGTAGTCGAAGCGCCCGAGCGCCACGCGCAGACGCGGGTACCAGTGCCCGAAGTTCGGCACGCACGCGAAGACGGATCCACCCGGGGCTAGCCGGCCGGCGAGCGAGTCGAGCAGCGCCTCGGGTTCACGGACGTGCTCGAGGACATCAGCGGCGACGATCACGTCGTAGCCCGCGCCCACCTCGTCGGGGACGCCGTCCTCGAGGTCCGCGCGCACGAACGTGTCGACGCGGTCGCGCACGCCCGGGTGCTCCTCGAGGTCGACGCCCGTGACCTTGTGGCCGTGCACGCGCAGCTCGGCGGCGAGCGCGCCATCCGAGCAACCGAGGTCCAGCACCCGCGAGGACCGACGATCGGCGAGCCAGGCGAGGATCCGCCCGTGCGACGTGTCGGGATCGAGCTTGCGCTCGTACGCCCGACTCGCGAACGCCATCTCCCCTGAACCAAAACCCATCTTGTGGGCGCGGTACCGCAGCACCTGCCGCGACACGTCCTTCGCGTACTTGACGCCGTCCACGTAGCAGATCTCTTCGCCGTAGTACGTCGGGATCGGGATCTCGTGGAGCCGCTTCCCCGCCTCGAGCAACTGCAGGATGATCTGCGTGTCGAAGTCGAAGCCGTCCGAATTCTGATCGAACGGGATCGAGCGGAGCGCGTCGACGCTGTAGGCCCGGTACCCGCTGTGCCACTCACTGAGGTCGGTGCCGACCATGGAGTTCTCGAACCGCGTCAGGATCCGGTTCCCGACGTACTTGTAGAGCGGCATCCCACCGCGACGGGCCGCCCCCGGTTCCATCATCCGCGACCCGAACACGGCGTCGCACTTGTCGAGCTCCAACGGCTCCACGATGTCGGACAGGATCTCCGGCGCGTACTGGCCGTCACCGTGGAGCAGCACCACGATGTCGAGCTCGTTCTCGATCGCCCACCGGTATCCGGCTTTCTGGTTCCCGCCGTATCCGAGGTTGCGCGGGTGGCGAACCACGGTGAGCGGCAGGTCGCCCGACTCCTGCTGATACCCGACGCCGACGAGGTACGTGGAGTCCTGGCTGTGGTCGTCGCCCACGAGGATCTCGTCGATCCGCGGGGCGAAGTCGCGAGGGATCCGGTCGAGCACCTGCGCCAGCGTCGACGCCGCGTTGTACGCGACGACCAGGATCCCGATCCGCTTCATCGGGGCAAGGTTAGTGAGGCGTCATGAACCGGACGAAGGAGGCGCTTTTCCGATCCGGCGGTAGGCCTCGTCCGGAGTCGCGCCGACGTCCTTGTAGATGTGGTGGACGCACGCTTCGCCCTTGCGTTCGGGCGGGTGCTCGACGGTCGTCGGGGCACCACCCCACTCGACGGGCTGCATCTCGTTGTTCACCGAGCAGTGGGCGCAGTACACGGGGAGCTCGTCGCGCATGAACGTGCGGCCGCTCTTCTCCCGCAGCGTGAGGTACGCGGGGTCGCCCTCGTAGCGGCCTTCGTCGATCAGGCGGCCGCCGGTCCCGCACCGGAACGCGAGCACGATCTTCTCGTCGTCCTCCTCGACGTCGACGCTGCCCATGTTGCTCACCATCGCCCGGGCGATGACCTTGGCGCGGACCGACGCCGGCAACGAGCCCCAGTCCGTGCCGGTTTCGCGCCGGGGGCGCACGAACTCGTCACCGGTCTTGCGTAGCGCCTCCTCCACCGCTTCTTCGCCCAGCTCCTCGCCGATGAACGTGAGAAGCGACGTGATCCAGTTGATCGAGTAGTCCTTCAAGGCGGCCCACTGGTCTACGGCCTTGTCGAGCAGCGCGGAGCCGTCGTCGGTGCGCCCCGCCACGAAGGCGACGCGCGCCTGCTCCCACAGAGGTGTCCGCATCTGTTCGATGTCGGCGTCGGACAGCATCGGGTCCGCCATGGCCCGCCCCCTCGTCGTTCGCTGGTGTGGCCTCGACTATCTCGGTAGCCCGAGCACGCGCTCGGCGATGATGTTGCGCTGGATCTCGCTCGTGCCGCCCGGAATCGTCCCCGCGAAGGACCGGAGCCATTGCGTCGCCCACGATCCCTCCCGCCACATCGACGGGCCGAGGATGCGCGTGTCGAGTGCGTCGGGTCCCTGCGCTTCCATGCCGGCGGCGAGGCAATTCTGGAGCGTCTCGCTGCCGTACAGCTTCAGCAGCGAGTGCTCGGGCGATGACCGGCCCTGCATGAACTTCGCGAAGCCCCGGTAACCGAGCAGCATCAGGGCCTGCGAGTCGATGTAGAAGCCCGCGACCTCGTCCCGGAAGCGCGGGTCGTCGCGCAGTGCGCCACCGTCCGGCCCCGGACGGTCGCCCAGGTCGATCATCGCCCGGACCTCGCGGTCCACTGCATACGCGTAGTCGATCCAGAGCATGGCGCGTTCGTGCGCGAGTGAGCCCTGCGTGATCGGCCACCCACCGTGCAGCTCACCGAGGAGCGCATCGCCGGGTACCACGACGTCGGTGAAGAACACCTCGTTGAAGTCGTAGTAGTCCGGCTCGGAGAGCTCCGGGAACGGCCGGCATTCGATGCCGGGCGTCTTCATGTCGATGATCAGCGCGCTGATGCCCTTGTGCTTGGGCGCGGCGGGATCGGTGCGCACGAAGCAGAGGCACCAGTCGGCGTGGTGCGCGCCAGAGGTCCACACCTTCTGGCCGTTCACGACGAAATGGTCGCCGTCCAGCACGGCACGCGTCGACAGCGAGGCGAGGTCGCTCCCGGCGCCGGGCTCGCTCATCCCGAGGCACCACGCGATCTCCGCGCGCAACGTCGGGAGCAGGAACCGCTCCTGCTGCTCGGGCGTCCCGTAGTCCTTGATCGACGGGGCCACGATGCCGAGTCCCTGCGGGTTCAGGCTGCGATGCAGGTCGCGCTTGGAGAGCTCCTCGAAGTAGATCATCTGCTCGGCCGGGCTCGCATTGCGACCGCCGAGCTCCGGCGGCCAGCCGGGAACGAGCCAGCCATGGTCGAACAACGTCCGCTGCCACCGCCGCGCCCACGCCGGGAGGTCGGCGCTCGACTGCTTCCGCTGGTTCATGACCTCCCGCGCCGGCGCGTGCTCGTCGAGCCACGCGATGAGGTCGCGACGGAACTGCTCTTCCGCTTCGCCGTACCGCAGTCGCACGGTCGCGACCGTACTCGTTACAGTCCGGCCCCTTGGATTTCGAGTTCAGCGAGGATCAGGAGCTGTTGCGCGCGACGGTTCGTCGCTTCCTCTCCGAGCAAGCGCCGATCGCGTACGTGCGCGAGATGCTCGACGACGAGCGCGGCACGACCGACGACGTGTGGTCGGGATTCACCGCTCTCGGCGCGACCGGCCTGCTGGTGCCCGAGCTGCACGGTGGCGCGGGCATGGGCATGGTCGACATGGCGGTCGTGCTCGAGGAGCTCGGCCGCGCCGTGCACCCCGGTCCGTTCGCGTCGACCGCCGTCGGCGCGGTGAGCCTCGTCGCGCTGACCGGTCGCGAGGACGACTGCGTTGCGCTGCTGCCTGCATTCGCGGCGGGCGCGAGGACCGGCACGGTCGCGCTCTACGAGCCCGGCCGCGCCGCGAGGTGGTCGGAGCCCGGCACCAGCGCCACGCCCGCAAACGGCGAATGGGTCCTTACCGGTCAGAAGACGAACGTGCCCGACGCAGTCGCAGCCGACAGCATTGTCGTGACCGCGACGTCGCCAGAAGGCGAGCTCGGCGCCTTCGTCATCGAGCGCGATGCCCCGGGTCTCACGATCGCGGCCACGCCGACGATCGATGGGACGCGCAAGTTCGCCACGGTCACGCTCGACGAGACGCCGGCGCGCCGGCTCGGCGCGGGCGACGCCACCGACGCGGTCGCCGAGACAGTGGACCGCCTCGGGATCGCCGCGGTCGTGGACGGCGTCGGCGCGGCATCGCGGGCGCTCGAGCTGGCCGTCGAGTACGCGAAGGACCGGCGCCAGTTCGATCGCCCCATCGGCTCGTTCCAAGCCGTCCAGCACCTCTGCGCCGACATGCTCCGCGCCGTCGAGCTCGCCCGCGCCGGCGCGTATTACGCGTGCTGGGCCGCCGACGCCGACCCGGCCGAGCGCCACCGCGCCGCCACGATGGCGCAGGCGTTCGCGGCCGACGAGCTGTACACAGTGGGCGCATCGCTCATCCAGGTGCACGGCGGCATCGGCTTCACGTGGGAGCACGACGCGCACCTCTATTACAAGCGCCTCCTCACGCTGAAGGAGCTCGCCGGCGGCTCGCCCGGACAGCTCGAGGAGCTCGCCTCGCTGGTCCTGGATTCGGGCTAACTCCGCCCGGCTGGACAGGTGACCAAATGGTCACCTATTCTGGGCGGCGTGGACGCAGTGTTCAGGGCCCTCGCCGACCCGACCCGGCGGACCCTCCTCGACGAGCTGTTCCGGGAGGACGGACAGACGCTGAACGCGCTGGAGGAGCACTTCTCGATGACGCGTTTCGGCGTGATGA